>JBFMAX010000005.1 GCA_040755395.1 Nitrospirota bacterium | reverse complement strand
ATTGACCTTTCTACTGCGGCGAACGATGCACCGACATCTGCGTCGTTCTCGGCCCCGAAAAATCCTCAACGTATTCCAGCGAATACGCCTCCGGTTTTTCGCGGCCTGTGGCCTTGCATCTGCCGGCGCCTCCTTCGCCTCGTCACGAACGGCAATGTCGGACAGGCTCCTAGACGAAATAGCGGCTGGTGTCGAACTTGTATTCGGCGTTGTCCACGAGGCGCACGATGCTGTGCGTGTATTCACCCGCCTCGTTCTTTTCGGTCAGGTCGTACTCTGGACCGTCTTCGACCGGCTCGCCGGCGGGATCGGCGACCACTTTTACGTAGGGCCGCTCTGCGTTTTCCTTGTCCTGCGCGGGCTGCAACACCACGGCCAGTTCGTCGGTATCGAGCATGACGAGACTCCCGATCGGCACGATTCCGACGCAGTTGACGAACAGCTTGAGGAGGGTCGGATCGAACGATGTGCCGCTTTTCGCGAACATGAGCTTGAGGACTTTGGCCGGCGTGAGCGGTTCGCGCCGGTAGACGCGGGACGACGTCATCGCGTCATAACAGTCGGCGATCATCAGGATGCGGCCCGTGAGGGACAGTTTCCAGGGCACGGTGAGTTTCGGGTAGCCGGAGAAGTCGTAGTTCATGTGATGCTCGAACGCAGCCGCCGCCATGCGGCCGGGAAGATTGGTGATTCCGCGCAGCTTCGCGAGGCTGAGCACGCCTTCGGTGGGGTGGTTCCGCATCGCGATCCATTCCTCTTCCGTGAACTCGCTCGGCTTGTTCAGCACCTCCATGGGAATCGTGGATTTGCCCATGTCGTGAAACAACGCCGCCAAACCCAGATCGGCCAGTTCCACTTTCGGATAGCCGGCGCGATTGCCCAACGCGATGGAAAGGATCGAGACGTTGACCGAATGGTTGTGGGTGTATTGGTCATGGCACCGCAGGGTGGTCAGACCCAGCAACGTGGATTCGTCCTGCATCATGAGGTCCACGATGTTTTGAATCGCGCGCTTGGCCTGCTTGAAGCTGATCGTACCCCCTTCCCGGGCGTTCTGCACCAGGTTCCCCACCGCGCCGGCCGCCCTCGCATAGCCATTTTTCGCAGTGGTCTTGGCTTGGCGCGTGCCCTCCGCGGCGTCTTTGTCTCCGGTTTTCGAAGACGCCCCGTCTTTGAGCCTCAGTTCGCGCGGCGGTTCTAGTTCGATCCCCTGAACGTTCCGCGCCTTCAGTTCCTTTTGCAGATCTTCGAGCGACTTGGTTTCAGGATCGAGGCTCGCGAACAGGTGCGCCAGCTCTCGGAGATCCTTGGAGTCCACGGTGTTCGAGAAGGAGATGGCGCCGATTGTCCATGCGTTGAGGCTGTCGATGACGCCGGTGAAGACGGCCAGTTGCTGGGAATTGACCTTGAGGTGGCTTTCTCCGAGGAACAGAAAGTCGTTCTGCAGCCGGAGGACGACCGGTCGATCGTGGGCCAGGGTCTTGATCAGCGTCAGCATCGCGTCCACCGGCTTGTCCAGCGCCGAATTGGTGCGTCCGTGGATGCGCGAAGTCTTGATGAGGACGTTCAACTGGGTGACCAGTTGCGTTCCCAGCATGATCATCTGCTGATCGACGATGTCGCCCGCTTCCGATCCCTTGGCGATCTTGGACGTGAGGGACTTTTCGTGCGTGAGGATCGGTTGGAGGTGTTCGTCGACCTGAGGAGCTTGCGCGGATGACGCGTCGTGATCGCTCATGGGAGCCGTCCTTCGCTTCTGGCCTTCTGGTGTTTGACCGCCAAGGTCAGGGCCGTCGCACAGGCCTGCCGGACGGCCGAGCCGCCTTTCTTCTGTCCGACCTGCAGGGCGGCGAGCGCGGCGGGCGTTCCCAGTTTTCCCAGCGCCTCCGCCGCCATGACCGCGGACTCTTCCTTGTTCTTGCGATTGGTCCAGGACCACTCCGTAAAGAGACTCTGCCAGTACGGCACGGCTTCATCCCCGGCTGTTTGTCGCACCGCATGATAAATGGCCCGCTTCTCCGCCGGCGGCCGGTCGTGGAACTCTTCCGCGGAGAGGATCGTCGACCAGACCGTGAAGGGCGCGGTGTACTGCCCGTTCATGAGCAACTTCAGCGCCGCAAGCCGCACCGGTTCGTCCGTATCGCTCAGGAACGAGACCAGCTTGGTCCCGTTTCCGCTCGGGCGGAGGATGCCGATGGTCCGCACGACTTCCTTGCGGATCTGGGCGTCGGGATATCGCACCAGCCGTTCGACCGCGTCCGCCAACTTGGGATTGTTCCATCGCGCGATGATCGACAGCAGATTGCGCACGTAGGGCGCTCGCTTGTCGGACAGGCCGCGCGCGACGATTTCCGGCGCGTCCTTCGCCACGGTGAACAACGCCTCGCAGACGATGGCCTGATGGCTCGGCGATTCCAGATTCGCAAGCAGCGCGCACAACGCGGGAACCGCCTGGGCGTTCATGCGTAGCAGGAGAGGCAGGAGACCGTCGGTAGCCGCCTGCTCGGTCTTGTTGAGGTAGTGCTCGATCAGCTTGAGGCGTTCCGGCGCATTGAGCGAATCGAGCAGTGCCGCCAACTGTTGTCGGTGGTCGTCCGACAATCCGGCGCGCGCGCTGCCGGCCTGTTGAAGCAGATCCAGCACGTGATTGAGGGCGGTCCAGCGACCCTGCTTCGTCAGGGTCTCCAGGACATTGTCGAACACATCGAACAGCTTCGTCAGCAGAGCCGAGGATTGTTCCGAGGCCAAAATCACCAGGAGCATGTCCAGCACGTACGGCATGCCGTCTCGCGCGGACTCGGCCTCGATCTCCTTGGCGAGCGCGTCCAATTCCTCTTCGGAGACTTCGTAGCCGACCAGGCCCGACTGAAACCGCGAGGCCCCGGCCGATGCGTTCGCTCCCTCTTTGACCTGGGCGGCTTTTTCTTTGTCGATCATGTCGCGGAGGGAGGACACCGGGGCGTTCATGGCTCCTTCGTTCTGCAGGGCGAGGACATCGCCGGCGCCGGAGACCTTGATGATCTCTTCCGCGGTGACGAACGTAATCGTGGAAAGATTTTTCACCCACAACCGGGTCACGATGTCGTCGTCATCGTTCTGCGCCGGATCGGCGCCGCCCCACAGGGCTTCCAGAAAGAACGTCAGATCCTCCTGCGTCAGGCCTTCGTGGAAGGTCAGTTCACGGATGCCGTCCGCATAGAGCTTGAAAGCCAGATTTTCCCCCGAGGAATCGGTTTGATACACCACTTCGCCTTTGAAATGCAGTTCCGAGCGCTGGACAAGAAAGCCGAGTGTCGCGTACGTGCCCAGATGAGTCGTGAGTTCCTGATAGAACTGCTGGAAGAACTTCTGAGCGACAGGGTTGCTGAAGCCGTAAGTGCGGGTCGATTTCGATGTCTTATCGAGCAGTTTCAGCAGTTGCTTGACGGAAGTCACTTCCGGATCGGCGGCTTCTTTCCCGGCCGCCGCGGCCATCATCTGCTGCGCTGTTTTCAGGTCGGTCATACGAGATACTCGTACCCTCAACCCTCCGCTTCGTCAAGAAAATATCCGCTCCGGGATACGCGTATCCGTGCGCCGCCCGGCGTTGCCTGACCGATCGTTTCGAGGATAGAATCACGGCGCCGTGTTCCGAGGCGCGCGGGGGTTACGCGGCGCCTTCAGCAATGCGCGCAGACACGCACGGGAAGGCAAAGGCCGGCATGATCCGTTCCGATTCCGCTCCGCTCGTCATCTGTTTCGGCGACAGCCTCACGGCCGGGTTTCAAGCTCCCTCTCCGGACAATCCGGCGGGCCTCGAAACTCCGTACGGCGGCTTTTTGCAGGAGCGCCTCGGAACGGCCGCGCGGGTGGCGGTCAGCGGCGTCTGCGGGGAACTGACCGGGGAAATGGCCATGCGGTTCCGCCGCGACGTGCTGGATCATCGACCGGCGGTTGTAGTGATTCTGGGCGGCACCAACGATCTCGGGTGGAACGCGCAGCCGGCAGAGATCATGCGCAATCTGGTGAAGATGTATGAATCGGCCCTCGCCGCCGGCGTGGAGCCGATTCCGGTCACTGTTCCGTCGCTACGTCTCGAGGGCGATTTCAGCACCGGAGAAGGAACACGTTGGCTCGGCGAGCATGTAGCGCGCCGCCAGGTCTTGAATCGCTTGATCGGCGACTATGCTGCATCCAAGCACCTGCCCGTTGTGGATTTATTCACCGCGACGGCCGAGCCCGAGACGTGGCTGTTGGCGGAGCGTTATTCCAATGACGGGCTTCATCTGACGACGGACGGGTACCGGCTTCTGGCGACGCTGTTGTACGACCAGGTATTGGCGGCACGGCTCGGCCGGTCCTGACCGTCGATGAGAGGGTGGTGAGAAAAGGGCTGTGATCCGAGACGTGACCGATCACGAATTCGATCGGGTGGTCGAGCGCGCCGGTATGCCGGTGCTGGTGGAGTTCTGGCAGCCCGGCTGCGGCGGCTGCCGGGCGCTGATGCGGGAACTGGAGGAGCTGCAGCTCGAGGTGGAAGGGCGAGTCTTGATCCTCAAGATGAACGTGCAGGAGAACCACCAGATTTCGGCCGAACTGGACGTCTCATCCTTGCCGGCGCTCGCTTTCTATCGGAACGGAGCGTTCGAGCGTTTCATCGGGGGGTTGGGGAGAAAGGACGAGATTCTGAAACAACTTGAGCTAGGGCAATGCAATTCTGAATGAGGAATGAGGAATGAGGAATGAGGAATGTCTCGAGTCTCTGGCCACGTGCCTGTCTATAACGTCCGCCACATCCTCCCGTCGTTCTGAATCAGCCGGTCGGCTTCGACCGGTCCCCAGCTTCCCGCTGAATATTCCGGCAGCCATTTGGTGCCGTAGGTCTGCCAGCCTTCAAGAATCGGGGTGATCCAGGCCCATGAAGCTTCGACCGCGTCTCGCCGCATGAAAAGAGACGCGTCCCCCGCCATGACGTCCAGGAGGAGCCGCTCATAGGCCTCGGGCGACGGCGCCCCGAACGCATCGCCGTACTTGAAGTTGAGTTCGACCGGGTGGGTTTGCGCTTTTGTTCCCGGCACCTTGGAAATCATCCGCAGGGACATGCCCTCCTCGGGCTGGATGCGGAGCGTGAGGACATTCGGCGGCTGAGGCGAGGCCGGGTTCGCATTAAAGAGGATCTGGGGGATGTCCTTGAACTGGACGGCGACTTCGCTGGCCCGCTTGGCCATGGCTTTGCCGGTTCGCAAGTAGAACGGCACTCCGGCCCACCGCCAATTGTCGAGGAACAACTTCAGCGCGACATAGGTTTCGGTCGTCGAATCGGGACGGATGCCCGGCTCGCGCCGGTATCCCGGCACTTCGACGCCGCCTACAATCCCCGGACTGTACTGGGCTCGCACCGTAAGCTGGTTGACGTCTTTCCCTGTGATCGGCCTGAGGCACCGCAGAACATCGATCCGCGCATTGCGTACCACATCCGGGTCGAGCGAGTACGGCGGCTCCATCGCAACCAGGCACAGCAACTGCAGCAAATGATTCTGGACCATATCGCGCAATGCGCCGGTTTCTTCGTAATAGGCGGCGCGGGTTCCCACGCCCTCCGCCTCGCTGACGGTGATCTGGACATGGTCGATGTATTTGTGGTTCCAGAGCGGCTCCAGAATGCTGTTGGCGAACCGGAGCACCATGATGTTCTGTACCGTCTCCTTGCCGAGGTAGTGGTCGATGCGAAAGATTTGGGATTCGTCGAAGACCCGTCCGATGACGGCATTGATCTCCTGCGCCGATTTCAAATCGCGGCCGATCGGCTTTTCGACGATGACGCGGCAGAACGGATGCACGCCGTCCGGCGGCGAGACGAGCCCGACTTGTTGAAGCCCTTCGCATGCGGACGCGAATGAATTGGGAGGAATCGCCAGGTAGAAAATGCGGTTGCCGGGGAGATGCAAGTCCCCCTCGATCTGCTCGGCGCGGACCTTGATGGCTTCGTATAAGGCCGGGTCATCGATCGAACCGGCCAGATAGAAAAGATGTCGCTCGAATTCGGCCCACTTTCGATCGACCAACGCCTGCCGGGAGTATTTGACGATCCCCTCGCGTGTGTTGTCCCGGAACTCCCCGTCGCTCATGTCTCGGCGACCGAGCCCAAGGACGGCGAAGTTCGAGGGCAAGATCCCGTCCAGCGACAGATTATAGAGGGCCGGGATCAACTTGCGCTTGGCCAGATCGCCGGACCCGCCGAAGATAACCAGAATGCAAGGTTCCGGCATGTGGTCTTTGACGGGTTGCGCCATGTCGTGACTCCTTCGAACCGGCGCGGTCAACGCCGAACCGCGTGGCCGCCGAACGCATTGCGTAACGCGGCCAGCATCTTCTCCGCAAACGACTCTTCCTGCCGCGAGCGGAATCGCGTAAACAGCGCGGCGGTCAATGTCGGCACCGGCACCGCCTTCTCCAGCGCATCTTCGACCATCCAGCGGCCTTCGCCGGAATCCTGCACATAGCCTTTGAGTTTCTCCAATCGGGGATCCTCTTTCAGCGCGCCGGCGGCCAGTTCCAACAGCCAGGACCGTACCACGCTGCCGTGCATCCACAGTTCGGCGACCTGTGCCAGGTCGAGGGAATAGTCGCTCTTCGACAGCAGTTCGAATCCCTCGGCGTAGCCTTGCATCATGCTGTACTCGATGCCGTTGTGAACCATCTTGACATAGTGACCGGCCCCGTGTCCCCCGACGCGGGCCCAGCCGTGTTCGGGGGCGAGGGTCTGAAAGACGGGCGCGAGACGCGTCACCGGCGCCGCCTCGCCGCCGATCATCAAACAATAGCCGAGCTTGAGCCCCCACACGCCGCCGCTCGTGCCGGCGTCGATGTAGTGAATGCCGCGCGGCTTCAGTTCGGCGGCGCGCCGGACGTCGTCATGGAAGTCGGTGTTACCTCCGTCCACGACGATGTCGCCGCTTTGCAACAGCGCCGCCACGGCCCGGACCGTTTCCTCGGTCGGCGCGCCGGACGGGACCATGATCCAGACCGCGCGCGGCGGTGACAGCTTCGCGACCAAGTCCGCGATTGAAGAAGCACCCACGCAGCCTTGGCTCTCCGCCTGCTTGATCAAATCCGTCGCCCGGTCGTAGACCACCACGCGATGCCGGTCGCGCTGCAGCCGCACGACCATGTTCATCCCCATCTTGCCCAGGCCGATGAAGCCGAGTTCCATAGTACGTCCTTTCTCTCCTCCGCTATCGCTCCGAGGAGAAGCCGGTCAGGAAAACACGGATGAGTCGGTGTAAGGCCATGTGCGCGTACAGGCGGGCGGTCCATCGCATGGCAGCAGGATCGGGTGAATTGTAACATAAAGACAGGAGCGGTCGCGCGAGCGGTGAGGCTCTCGAGCCGCCGTCGTCTAGTCGATCCTGGCCGGATTCGGGATATCTTTAAAGAGGAGATCGGCGAGTTGCCGGCCCAGTATCAGGCGTTCAGTCAGCGTGGGTGCGATCAGGAACCGGCTCGCCAGGTCGCCGATCGCCGGATCGCGGGACGTCAAAAAGCGCACGACGTCGACCGGGGCCGTCAGCCAGAGACCCCGCAAGCGGAAAAACGCGGTGACAAAGTCCTCGAAGAAAATTGTCAGGAGGTACTGAGCAGTCGCCGGTTTATCGGCCACATCTTCCGCCTTCCCCAGCCAATGCAGACAGTCGGCTTTCACGCGGATCTGTTCGTTCACGCCGGCGGGCGGCGGTCCCTGACGAAATCGCTGCTGGGCTTTCTCGATCAGCTTGGAGCCGATGCCTTCGTGCTCGAACAGAATACGGCCCTTGCGCAGCAACGGTGGCAGGCGCGGCGAATACGCGATCTCTTCCTCGACGGTTTGATGGCCGCGATAGCGGATATCGACCACGCGGTCGGCGACCCGAACGAGTTCGTGGCGATCGGCTTCGCCCTTCACCAGCGCGATCAAATCGACGTCGCTGTGCGGGGTGATGGCCCGGCGGGAGCCCGATCCGACCAAGATAACGGCGACCAGATCGCCGCCGCGCTTGCCGCGAACGTGGCGGAGGGCGGCCGACACCACTTGCTCGAAACCGGGCGCTTCCAGCGATTCTGGTTGCTCCGGCGGCTCGGGAACGTCCACCAACTCGGCGTTGAGTTCTTCACGAGTCGGCAGGGGCGCAGATATGTCAGACGAAGAAGGAACGGTGTCGGCGTCCATGTCTTGTCGCGGTCTTTCGTGATCGGCGGGAATGTTCAGACTCCACGAACCTGTTTGATCCGGGCCGGGAGGGCGTCCAGCCACTGGTCAAAAGGTTGGTCGGCATCCACCACGATTTCGAGCTTGCCGTTCGGCAACATACGGACCGCGCCCGGGCTGGCGGGGGACAGCGGAATTTCCACCCACTCTCGGCTCAATCCCAAACGGTCGGTCATCTCGAGAATCCGGCTGATCTGTTGAAAAGAAACGACATCCAGAGGCATTGCCCGGCTCTACGCAGCCAACAGCATATTCATCAGGGCATTCTAAAGAGCGCCGAAACGACCTGTCAACGACGTGAATTCAGCGCCCGAGGACGCGGGCAAAGATCTCGCCGGCGCGGTCGATGTCCTGAGCGCTCACGTCCAAATGGGTGACTGCGCGGAATGCGGTCCCTCCGACGGCGTTGATCAAGACGCCTTCGCGTTTCAGCGCCGCCACGATCTCCGCGGGTTGAAGGCGATGGCCGATCACGTCGAACATCACGATGTTGGTCTCGACGTGATCCGGGTTCAGAGTCACGGCGGGAATCCTCTGCAGGAGACGAGCCAGGCGCTTTGCGTTGTCGTGGTCCTCCTTCAGACGGGCGATGTTGTGTTCGAGCGCATAGATGCCGGCGGCGGCCAGGATGCCGGCCTGCCGCATGGCGCCGCCGTACATGCGGCGGAAGCGGCGCAGCTTGTCGAGCAAAGCCGTCTCGTTCGTGACGATCAGCGATCCGACCGGTGCGCCAAGGCCCTTGGAGAGACAAAAGGAGACGGTCTCGAAGTGTCTCGCGTAGTCGGCGGCCGAAACTCCAGTGGCGGCTACGGCGTTGAACAGCCGCGCGCCGTCCAGGTGCATCGGAATCCCGTGCTTCAGCGCGATGGCGCGGATCCGCTCGACCGTGCCGAGAGGATAGATCGACCCGCCGCCGCTGTTATGGGTGTTTTCCAGGCAGATCAGCGCGGTGGGAATGCTGTGAGGATCGTTCGGCCGGATGGCGGCCTCCACCTGCTCGGGCGTCATGATGCCGCGGTCGCCGACTACCCAGTGCAGTTGCACCCCGGACAAGGCGCCGGCCGCCCCTTGCTCGTACCGCACGATGTGGGACTTGCTTTCGACGATCACTTCCTGCCCCGGCTGCGTCAGGACGCGGATCGAGAGCTGATTGGCCATCGTGCCGGAAGGCACGAACAGCGCCGCGGCTTTGCCGAGCAGCGCCGCGGCCATCTCCTGCAGCCGGTTCACCGTCGGGTCTTCGCCGTACACGTCGTCGCCGACCGGCGCACAGGCCATGGCCTGGCGCATCGCCGGGGATGGTTGCGTGACGGTGTCGCTGCGGAGGTCGATCATAAAAACCGTGATGCGTCACACCCATTGCAATCTTCGGAGGGCATCCATTGCTCTTGGGGATGCAACGGGTCCCCGGGCCCGGTGACGCGTGACGAGTAACACCTCAGAATCATAGGCTATTCGCTGCCCGCTGTTGGCTATTGGCTGTTTGCTTGTAGCGTCCGGGCGTCTTCGAACCGATAGCTTTGTTTGTTCAGGACCGGATAGATGGAGAAAATCGGCGTATTGAACGGCACGAAGGCCGATTCCCTCCCTTCCGGAAGCTGCACATGCATGTTCACGAAATTGAAACTGAGTCCGTCCTGCCAGGGCTTGCGGTTGGACGGCGCGTAAGCGTGGATCTTCTCGGTGGCGTAGCTCCGCGTGAGCAGGCCGGCGCCGCCTTGCAATCCGTACTCGTGCAGATCGGGCGCGCCCTGGATCAGCAACGACATCGCATCCGCGTCGAACCAGACTTTGAAATTACAGACCAGTTGAATGAACGGCCCGAGGGCGTGGGACCCTTCAAGAAAGGCGCGCGGGAGGCCGACCTCCATCGGCACGTCGTTCGGCAGGGGACGCTCGACGACGCCCAAGTCTTTCTCTTTGACTTCCGAGACGGAGACGAACAGGAGGTGGGGATCATCCATCCGAATGTCCAACACCTGGTCGTCGTAGTAGCTGCACAGCTTGCCCAACTCGTACCGCAGCGGGAACGAATAGCCCATCTTGACGTACCAGATGCGCAGTCCCGCTTCCAGCGGGTCCTCCGGCGTCCGGCTGATCTTCAGATCGAACGGCAACATCAAATGGACGGCGGTGGTCCGAACCGCCATGAACGGGGCGCAGGCCCCGGCGAATTCCTTCTGCACGGCCGGATTGTCCGGTTCGAACTTGCGCGTCTGGCTCGAGAAATGCTGCGCAGCTTTGGCGTCTTTGGTCAGCTTGTACTTGTTCTGGTAGTACGCCGCCGCCCGCTGCTGCGCGGTCTTCAGAAAATAGTCGGGGAGGTCGGTTTCGACGATGATGCGATGCCGGTCCGCGGCCGGCGCCGGAGCGCGCTGAGGCCGCATGGCCTCGTTGTAGATCTCCATCTCCGCCGTCGTCTTTTGAATATCGCGCGCAATGTGCTGGGACAGGCCGGGATCATAAAACTGAGTCCGGCGCAAAATCTGTTGGGCCTTTTGCAGGCATTCCAACTTGTGGGTGTAGCGTTTCGGTTCGGCGGCGAAGACGTCGGCCGTCGCCATGTAGAGATTGAACTGCTCTTCCGGCGTGAGGCCGAGTTGGTCGAGGTTCTGTTCCTTGATAAAGGTATAGGCCAGCGGGCCGAACGCTTCTTCCTTCCTGATGCACAAGGTCAGCAGGTAGTTGTAATGGGCCCGCCCTTCCTGCGGCGTCACGAACAACCTCGTCGGTGAAAGGCATTCTAAGGGAGTGTGGTGGAGGGGAACAAGTCCCGCGGGAACGCTCCGGCCTCCTCCGCTCACACCCCTCGCGCCAAGCCAAGTCAGGCCATGGGGCGCAGACAGTTGTAATCCGGTGTATGCCGCGCCTGATCGCGGACGAGAAGGGAACGGTGAGCGGCGTCCGGAGTCCTCCGGCGGGTCCTGTTTTAGACTCCGTCTTTTGCGCAGCGAAATCCCGTCCCGCTGGGGCGGCTGTCGATGGTGCCCCAGTCGCGGTCGCTGGTGCGGAGGCTCTTCGCCGGCTTGAGCCAGGAGCCGCCGCGCATGGCTTTGATCGCGCCTCGGGACGGTCCGGGCGGATCGGACAGGGGCGCATGCCGGTAGTAGTTGGGATCGTACCAGTCCTGCACCCACTCCGCGGCGTTGCCGGCCATGTCGAGCAGACCGTAGGGGCTGGCGCCCTCGGGAAAGCTGCCGACGGGCAGCGTGAGCACCTCGCCCTGCACCCCTTTCTCCTGCGAGATTTTCGCGCCTTCGCCTCTGATCCAGAAGGCGTCCCATTCGGCGCCGCTGGCAAACTCAATGGTCCGTCCGGCCCAGTAGCTGGCGCTGTTGGCTTTCTTGAAATCCCAGTCGTTTCCCCAGGGGTAGCGGCGGCCGTCGGTCCCGCGCGCCGCTTTCTCCCACTCGGCTTCGGTGGGGAGTCGTTTGCCCTGCCAGCGGCAATACGCGAGGGCGTCTCCCCAACTGACGTTGACCACCGGATGCCGCTCGATTCCCGGGAGCGGTCTGTTTTGCTCCCACAACGTGACCGACGGTTTCCTGTTGGCCGGCGCGCGGTGTCCGGTGGCTTGGACGAAGCGTAGGTAGGCTTCGTTGGTCACTTCGAGGCGGTCGATCCAAAATGCGCTCACGTACACGCGCCGGAGGGGATGTTCGTCTTCGAAGCCGTCGCTTCCGGCCGGACTGCCCATGGTGAACTCCCCGGCCGGGATCAAGACCATGTCGTCCGAAAGAGTTTGGCTGATAGCTGATGGCTGATAGCTGATGGACAAGAACAGGCAGGCAAGGAAAAAAGCGACTGTGAACAGTCTGAACGCCATCAGATTTTCTTGAGCCCGCAGGCGCGCGCGACGGCGTCCCGATAGGATTGCCAAAGCCGGAGCGATTGCTTCAAACAGGCGAGCACGGCGTCCTGCCGTTTCCGTTCCGTAACATGGGCGAGGACCATCGCATAGGCGTCATGGCGGTGGCCGGCTTCGACCATTTGATGAGCCCGGATGAGGTTCATCTGCTCGGGGGACAGGCCGTGGTATTGCACCAGGGGATGCTGCCGGATGATTTCCTCGATCTCGGCCGCGCTCTTGGGCTTGGACGGTTCCAAAATCTCCTGCCGGTCCTTCACGCTGCCTTCGACGAAGATCGTGAGCGCGGCCGCGCCGATGACCCAATCGCGGTTCTTCGAGACCTGATCCAACCAACGCCGGTAAGTGCGGGCGGCCGGCAGCAGCCTGACGCGCTCGAAATCCCGGGCCTCGTATCCCAGCCCGCGCATCATGTCGTGAAACAACTCCGGATGTGAGCGGCCCAGCGAGAGCCCGCCGGTGTCTTCCTCGTAGATGTTCTCGGCCAACATTCTCCGGACGTCGGAGGGCGGGTTCTGGCCGTGGATGCGGGCGAGGAACACCGGGAAATCCCGCACGTACACGGCATATTCCTGCTGGAAATGGATTTTGAGCTGTTCCTTGGTGAGAGCGCCTCCGCTGAAATAGGGCCAGGCCCAGTGGTGCTTGCGGTCCATGAAGGCGAGCAACTGCTCGCGGAATTGGATCATCGTGAGCGCTTTTTTCACGGTCGCCTCATCTACGCGTTCCCGACACCTTGTCTTCCTCCGGTCCCGCCGTTAGAATCCGCCGCGGTAGGGAGGCCGCCGCATGGAACCGATCACGATTCAGAAAACCGACGACATCCTGAACCTGTTGGCCGAGGTCTCGCTCCGCGGCAAGGGGTTCACGAGCGAATGTCTGCTGGACTACGTGCTGGACGAAGGGTTCACCGAACCGATCTATCTCAACGCCAGCGGCGAAGACCCCGACGCCTTCTACAAAGGCCGGCCCAACGCCTGGGCCATCTATCAGGTTCGCGAATGGAAGCGCGTACTGACGATCTCGGGCGGTCCGGGCAAAGAGCGTCGCGTTCAGATCACAGAAACACCATAACGCGTGGCCGCAGCGGATTCCATTCGCGCCTTCCGTTCGCTTTCCGGCCTCAGTGTATGGGCCAACCGCGGAAAATGCAACGACCGGGACGAGTTCGGTTGCAGCCGTCACGACCGGCTTTTAAAATACGAGCGAGATTGTCGAGCGGAACGGACGGAGCGCGGGGTGTCCAAGCGCATGACCATGGCGGCGATCGGCGGTCTGGCGATCCTTGTGTTGGTCACGTTGCTGCGAACCTGGCCGATGATCAACGTCGTCGAGACCGGCCGGACGCCTGAATACCCGGACCTCCAGCCGCGTCGGTATGAGGCCGGCGGAGAGCGCGTCTTCGATGCCGCGATGCACGCCGTGAACCGGCTGCCGCGCTGGACGCTGATCTCCTATGAACCGGAGTCGGGCGAGATCAGGGCCGAGGCGAAGACGCCGGTGTTTCGATTCGTGGACGACGTCCGCATTCGCGTGGCCGGGCGGGACGGCGCGACCGTCGTGTCGGTGCGCTCCGCATCGCGGATCGGGCGCGGAGACTTTGGACAGAACGCGCGGAACATTCGGGCGTTCTTCGACGAACTGGATCGCCAGATCAAGCGGGATTCCGGACATGCATAACTGTAATCCATGGCATCCCCCTCACCCCAGCCCTCTCTCGCGAGGGGGGAGGGGATGAAAGGGCAAACTTTTCACACAAGGCGTGGACGAGCTTTTCGACAAGGATAGGCATGGCGCTGGTCAAATTGGCGGAGCCGACCGACATCGGGGAACTGGCCCTCATCAAGAGCCTGTTGGACGGAAACGGGATCGCCTACGTGGTGCATAACGAACACGTGAGCAGCCTGTATCCCGGCGTGCCGTTCCTGACCTGCTCGGTCATGGTGGAGGAAGCGGAGGCCCAGCGGGCGGAGACGTTGTTGAGCAAGTTGGCGTTGCCGGATCGCGGGGAAGGGCCGCGGCCTGCGTGAACCGGAGCCGCGTCAGAGCGGCCGTTGCGGGAACTGCGGAGGCCCGGCGGGCGGTTTGGTGGGAATCCGCTGGTCGGAGCCTTTGTACCAGCCGCCGACCAGCTTGCCTTCCTCGAAATAGAGATAGCGGTGTTTCACCACGGCCGCGCTTTCCCAGTCCTCAAAGATCCATTCCTCCCGCCGGATGCCGTCCTGTGTGAAGCTGACGTTGATCGTGTTGGGCGAGCCCCAGGCCTGCAGGACCTGTTCGCGGGACATCCCGACCATCACCCGGTGACTCTGGATGTGCTTCTCGAACGTCGGGTCCAGCAACGGCGGTACGAACTGAGAAGCGAGCAGCGCGGTCAGGAACAGCCCGAGAAACGCATAGATCGTGATGCGCACCGGCTTGCGGCAGAGGAAAGGTTTGGCCTCCGCCCGCTCCGGGGAAGCTGTCTCGACGGGGTCCGAACCCGGCGCCGCCGGCACGCGGGTGTACGCGGTCGATTGTGGGGTGGAGGGTTGTGAACTCATCGGCAAGGTTGCATGCTAACAACCGTCTTTCGGGCGAGTCAAGGGAGCCGCCGCGATGTTCGTAGAAGTGGAGAGCAATCCGAATTGCGAGACGAATGTGTTCGCCCGCTTCAAAGAGGCAGGACCGGCCAGGCGAGTGATCCAGCTCAAGGCCTACGAACGGACGTCCCGGGGGGAATGGTGTTGGGTCACCGGTTGGTCCGATGATCCGGAGCGGCCCTGCTGCCCCGCCTACGCGCAGCTCGTCGAGGATTCGGGCGCCGGGTTAGCGTATCTGGTCTTCGGGGGCATCTACGGAATCAGGCTGAAGCCGGTCGCGCTGCAAGAAGAATGGAGCCTCGAGAGCCGCAACCAATGGGGCGAGCCCTATCTCTCTCTGGCCGATGTGCGCGATATCCGCTTCGAGGATGAGTGACAGGCCGTCGACTTCCGGTCCTGCAAACGTACGGAGGGATGGTCAGTCGGCGTACTTCGGGACGGGGATCTTTTTGACAGGTTTCGGCGGAGGAACCTGCTGCGCGAATTCCTTGGAGAAGGGGTTGAGGATCGGCTCGTGCGTCAGGCGCTGGCGCTGTCTGACCAGTTGCAGGCTCTGCGCGCTGATTTCCATGCGATCCACCAGCGCCTGCGTCGTCAGCGGATCCGGCAGTCCCTGCAGCGAGAACATCTGAAAGGCGAGGGTCCAATCCATGCTCTCCTTGGCTTGCTCGCGGATGATGAAGCGGGCTTGCGAAGAAGGCTCGCCTTTGAACAGCAGGAGCCAGATGTTCGAGCGAAAGACCGGCGTGTTCGGATCTTCGGACGGTTTGAACTCGGGAACCAACTCAGGCACCTTGGCGATGGGAACCGGCGGCGAGAATTCCACGTCTACCAGACGCACATAGAGGGTCGGGAAATCGTTCTGGTCCCTGGGGTCCTGGATATAGCTGAACGAATAGCGGACGTTCACGCCGTCTCGCTTGTAGGTGTACACATCCTCGCCGTTCTGGGGCGCCACCAGTCCTTTGAAATATTTGTCCCAGTCCGCCAACGAGTAGTAGTTGAAGACGCGCAGGGCCGCTTTGCGGTCCCGCACGGCCTGCGGAGGGCCGAGTTTTTCGCGCAGCTCGGTTTGCGTCAGTCCGAGGAAGCCGTCTTCGAAATAGGGGGCGGCGGTCGCGGGGATCGGCGCAGAGAGAGTGAAGAAAGAGAAGAGCAGGAGAGCCAGGCGAGTAAAACGCTGTGCCATACGCAGGAACAACGTGCATCTCCGGCAAGTGGAATTTATCGTACTGAGCGGATAGGGCAATGTCAAGGCAAGTTCAGGACGGCGCCTGGCTCGCGTCGGGCATGCCCTTCGGCGACCAGCCTCCGCCCAGCGCTTTGTAGAGCTGGACGATTGAGACGAGATGCAATCGATGGGTTCCTGTGAGCGCCAGTTCGGCTTCGAAAAGATTCCGCTGGGCGATCAGCACGTCAAGATAGTTCGCGAGCCCGCCCTTATAGCGGAGGTTCGCCAGCCGCAGCGCCGACCGTAACGCTTCCACCTGCTGGGCCTGGGCCTCCCGCTGCTCGCGGGCCGTGCGGACCGCCACCAGCGCGTCCTCCACCTCCTTGAAGGCCACCAGGATCGCCTGCTCGTATTGCGCTAACGCCTGGCGGGCTTGGGCTTCGGCCGCCTCCTGTTGGAATCCCAGAATCTGCGCATTAAGCAAAGGAGCGGCGACGCCGGGACCGACGACGCCGAATGCCGTCTCGTTCGCCACCAGTCTGGACAACTGGGGACTGGCGACCCCGAGAATGCCGGTGATGCTGATCTTGGGGAACCGGTCCGCCTTGGCGACGCCGATGCGCGCGGTCGCCGCCGCCAGATCCTGCTCAGCCTGGACGATATCCGGACGTCGCTGGAGCAATTCCGACGGCAGGCCGGGCGGGACGTCGGGCGGCATCACCTGCTCGGTCAAAGAGCGCCCGCGCGGAATCCGGAATGGATGGCGCCCCAGCAACACGCTGAGCTGATTTTCTTTCTGAACCACCTGCCGTTCCAGTTCGGCGGCGCGCGCGGCCGCGTTCGCGCGTTCGGCTTCGAATTGATCCGCGTCCAGCTTGGAGATCACCCCCTGCCGCAGACGGGCTTGCGCGATCCGCACCGACTCCTCCCAGGACTTGAGCGTGCGTCTGGCGATGTCGAGCTGCATGTCGAACTGGAGCAGGTCGAAATAGGCTTCCGCCACGCCGCTCACGAGTTGCAACACCACCGCCCGCCGGTTTTCCTCGCGGGCCAGCAAGTCGGCCTGAGCCGCCTCGTTCGATCGACGGAGACGTCCCCACAGGTCAAGCTCCCACGCCAGGTTCCCCTGCAGGTAATAGTTGAACGGATTCGGAAAGCCGGGGAAGAGAAACTGGGCCTTCCGCCCGAAGGACGGGGCGTTGCCCGTCACCGTCATCTGAGGCGCAAAGTCCATTTTCGCGATCAACGCCCGGGCCCGAAACTCGTCGACCGCGGCCACGGCCCGCTGCAGATCCTTGTTCTCGTCCAAGGCGATGCGGATCAAATTTTGAAGTTCCCCGTCGCGGAGCAGTTCCCACCACGGCAGATTGGCGATCGAATTGGGGGCCGCCGACTCCTGCATGCGGAACGAGTCGGGAGTGGAATTCACCGGGCGTGAATAGTCCGGTCCTATCGCGCAACCGGCGGCGAGCAGGCACGACAGCAGAGAGAGACTGAACCGGCGCATCCTCAGACCTCCTCCCGCGCCCCGACCGGCTCGGGTTCCTCGAACGACTCGATCGGCTCCCTCGGACCGCTCGGCTTGGCCGGCCGGCCGGGGATCATCCTTCTGACCGCCACGTAGAACAGCGGGACGAAGAAGGTCGCCAGGAAGGTGGCCGCGAGCATCCCGCCGAGAACGCCGGTTCCGATGGACTGGCGACTGGCCGCGCCTGCGCCCGTCGCGACGACCAGCGGCAGCACGCCTCCGATGAACGCCATCGAGGTCATGACGATGGGCCGGAACCGCAGGCGGGCCGCCTCCATGGCGGCGCGCATCAGCGGGTGCCCGTTCAGGTACCGGTGATTGGCGAACTCCACGATCAGGATCGCGTTCTTGGCGGCGAGGCCGATCAGGGTCACCAGGCCGATCTGGACATAGATGTCGTTGGTCATCCCGCGGACCCAGACGGCGCTGAGCGCGCCGAATACTCCGAACGGCACGGCAAGGATCACCGCAAACGGCACGGCCCAACTTTCGAACTGGGCGGCGAGCACCAGGAAGACCATGAGCAGGCCGAAGCCGAACGCCAGGACCGACTGGCTGCCCGCTTTGGCTTCCTGGTACGAGATCCCGCTCCAATCCAACGCATACCCCTGGGGCACGAGCACCTCCTGGCCGACCCGCTCGAGAGCCGCCAGGGCTTGTCCCGAGCTGTAGCCCGGTGCCGCGGCGCCCAGCACGAGCACCGTGTTGTACCCGTTGAAGTGCGTGACGGGGTCCGGCCCGCTTCGGTATTCCGTGCTGACCACGGTGTCGAGCGGAATCATGTTGACGCCCTGCGGCCCCTGGGCGCGCACGTAGATCTTGGAGAGGTCCTCGGGCTTGGCGCGGTATTGCGGCTCGGCGTCGGTAAACACGCGGTACACGCGGCCGAACTTGATGAAGTCGTTCACATAAAAATTCCCCCAGAAAGCCTGCAGGGTATCGAAGACCTCCGAGATCGGCACCCCGAGGGCCTTAGCCCGCTCCCGATTGATCTCGGCGTAGAGCCGCGGCGAACCGACGCGGAAGCTCGTCCCGATCGCGCCGATCGCCGGGTCCTGTCGGGCCTTCGCGATGAACTGCTGCGCGACCGCGGCGAATTTGTTGAAATCCCCGCCGGCCGGGTCCTGAATCTGGGCCGAGAATCCTCCGGTCGCGCCGAGACCGCGGATCGACGGGGCGTTGAACGCCAGGATCAACGCCTCCGGGATCTTCGCGAATTCGCCGAAAGCGCGCCCGATCAGCGTCTTGACGTGCCCTTCCGGCCCCGAGCGCGTATCCCAATGGCTCAGCGGGGTGAAGATCGTCGCCGCGTTGCCGCCGCGAGTGCCGAAGACGAAGTTCTGGCCGATCAGGGCGTCGGTGCTGTGGATCGCGGGAATCGAGAGATAAAAGCGTTCGAGCTTGCCGACCACCTCGCGGGTGCGCTGTTTGGACGCGCCGTCCGGAAGCTGGACGATCGTGATGAAATATCCCTGGTCCTCTTCAGGCAGGAAGCCTTGCGGCAGCGTCCGGATCAGGCCGAGTGACACCACGACGAGCACCCCGAACACGGTGAAGGCCAGCCCCATGCGTCCCAGCACCCGTCCGACGCCTCCCAGGTACCGGTCGCGCGTCCAGTCGAAGAGGCGATTGAACGCGACGAAGAAGCGGTTCGGAGACTCCACCGTGCCGGGCGTGAACAACACGGCGGCGAGCGCGGGACTCAGCGTCAATGCGACCAGGCCGGAGATGACGACCGAGATCGCGATCGTGATGGCAAACTGCTGGTAGAGCTGCCCGGTGATGCCTCCGAGGAAGCCGACCGGCACGAAGACCGCGCAAAGGACCAGCACGATCGCGATGACCGGCGCCGTCACTTCTGCCATGGCCCGTTTCGCCGCTTCTTTGGAGGAGCAGCACTCCTCGCGCATGTGCCGCGCGACGTTTTCCACGACCACGATCGCGTCGTCCACGACGATGCCGATCGCGAGCACCAGACCGAACAGCGTCACCGTGTTGATCGAGAAACCGAGCGCCGCCATGCCGGCGAAGGCGCCGATGAGGGACACCGGAACCGCGACGGCCGGGATGATCGTGGTCCGCCAGGACTGCAGGAAGAGGTACACGACCAGGATGACCAGCACCAGCGCTTCGAACAGCGTCTTGACGACCTCCTTGATCGAGACGTCGATGAAGCGGGTCGTGTCATAGGGAATGTCGTAGTGCACGCCGGCTGGGAAGATCTTGCTCAGCTCCGCCATTTTGGCGCGGATGCGTTGGGCCGTTTCGAGCGCGTTCGCCCCGGGCGCCAGGAAGGTGATCAGAAAGGTGGTCGGCCGGCCCTTGAACCGGCCCTCGAGGTCGTAGGATTGGGGACCCAGCTCCACCCGCGCGATGTCTTTGAGCCGGACCGTGGAGCCGTCAGGCAGGGCGCGGACGATCAACTCCTCGAATTCCGACGCCTCCGTGAGACGGCCTCGGGTGATCACCGGAATCGTCAACTGGGTTCCGGGGGGCGCGGGCTCGCGGCCGACCATGCCGGCCGGGAAGTCCCGGTTCTGTTCCCGGATCGTATTGATCACGTCGGTCGGCGTGAGGCTGAGTTGCGCCATGCGGATCGGATCCATGATGATCCGCATGCTGTAGTCCTGCCCGCCGAAGACGAAGGCGTCGCCCACCCCCTTGAGCCGCTTGATGTCGTCGAGGACGCGCAGGATCGCGAAGTTCGACAGGAAGAACTGGTCGTAGCGCGGGTCCTGCGACTCGATCGTGACGACCTGCAGGAGGTCGGGCGAGGTTTTCTTGATCGAAATGCCCCGACGCATGACCTCCGTCGGAATCTGCGGTTCGGCGAGCTTGACGCGGTTCTGCGTCTGAACCTGCGCGATGTCCACGTCCGTCCCGATCTCGAACGAAAGCTTGATGGTCACGTGACCGTCGTTCGTGCTCGTGGAGTCGTAATAGAGCAGGTTGTCGATTCCCGGAAGCTGCAGCTCGATCGGGCGCGCGACGGACTCCGCCGCGACCTCCGCGCTCGCGCCGGGATAGTCGGCGTCGATCTGAACGACGGGCGGGGCGATGTCGGGGAACTGGGCGATGGGAAGGGTGAGCATCGCCACCAAACCCACGACCACGATGATCATGGAGAGGACGGCCGAGAAGATCGGTCGCTCGATGAAGAAGTTCACGCTCACGTGGCCCGCTCCTTGCCGTTCTCGGGCTTCCCCGGCGCTCCGCCCGGAGCGGGCGGAGTCTCGCCGTTTTCGCTTATCGGGACCGGCCGGACCGGCTCGCCGGGTGTGACCCGTTGGATCCCGTCCACGATGATCCGGTCGCCGGGCTTCAGACCCTCCTCGATCAGCCACTGGTTGCCCTGCCAACTCGCGGCCCTGACTTCGCGGGGCTGGGCGATGTTCCCCTCGCCGACGACGAACACCACCGATCCGGTCGGCCCTTGCTGAACCGCGCGCTGCGGGACCAGGACCGCGTCGGTCTTCACGGCGCCCAGGAAGCGGACCGTGACGAACTGCCCGGGCAGCAGCACACGGTCGGGATTCGGGAAGACGACGCGGACCGGCCGGGACCCGGTTTCGGTTCTGAGGGCCGGGTCCAGCAGGTCCAGAGCGCCCTCATGCGCATAGACGGACCCGTCGAGGAAGATGAGCGTGGCGCGCAGCTCGCGCAGCCCCGGATCTTTGATCCGTTTCGCCTCGATGTCGCGGCGCCGCTTCAGCAAAAAGCTTTCCGGCGCATTGACGATTACATACATGGGGTCCACCTGATGGATGATCGTCAGGAGATCGGTCTGGGCGGAAATCAATCGTCCTTCGTAGACCCTGGTCCGCTCGATCAGCCCGTCGATCGGCGCAACAATGAGCGTATTGTCGAGATCGAACTTCGCCTTCACCAAATCGCCCCTGGCCGCTTCGAGCGCCGCCTTCGCCGCCAGCTCTTCGGCCACCGCGTCATCAACGTCTTTCTGGCTCACGGCCTGTTCCGCCAACAGCGGCTTGACGCGGGCCAGGTTCTGCTTGGCCTGCACCAGCCGCGCTTCGGCCTGCGCGACTTTCGCTTTGGCGCTGAGCATCGCCGCCTGGAATGGAACGGGATCGATCTGATAGAGACGGTCGCCTTTCTTGACGTCGCGGCCTTCCTGAAAGAACCGCTCTTTCAGAATGCCGGTGACTTGGGAGCGGATTTCGACAGGCCGGGAGGATTCGGCCTGGCCGATGAATTCCGGTTCGTCCGGTACGGGTTGGGTGGTGACCGTGACGACCTGGACCTCGGGAATCGGACGAGGCGGCGTCGAGGCGGCGTCTTCCTTGCAGCCGTGCAAGCCCGCGGCGGCCATTCCCGCCAGAACGACGGCGGCCAGTCTCAGCGATCCGGTGAGGAACGTCATGGCGCTATCCTCTGGTTGCCCCGCTGTGTCAGTCGACGAGGCAAACGGTTCGTTCGCGAGCCCGGTGATTGTACCGATTTCCGTGCCTGCCCAACAAGGTCGATCGCCAGCAGCGCGACTAGGAGCAGGGGAAAGACGATCGTCATATAGAGGACCGACCACGACATGGATGCCTCCTGCTCTCACGTATTCGGTTCGGGACCTTGCATCGAACAGCCGGTCCGTCCCCCTCGCGTGATCTCCTCCACGATGCACCGGGTCAGACAACCGGCCGCCTGCAACACGGCGCCTTTCCGCCAGAGGTCGAGAAGCAGCGCCTTGCCGTCTTCATCGATGAAGGTGACGTCCTTGAGATCGACCGAGACCTGGCCTGCGCGCGAGGGCTCGATCTGGGCCCAGCACCGTTTCAGCTCCTCCACCCACGGCCCCGCCAGCCGGCCGGCCAGCTCCAGGGTCGTCCTTGTCGCATCCTGATGGATAGAGACTTTCAGCATCCCGTGTTCTCCCGTCCAGAGGTTTGATGCCGAACCGGGGCCGCCCTCAGCCTCGACGACCGTTGGATTCCTTCAGCAGCCAACAGCAGTGCAGCAGGACAACGGGCAGTAGGTACGATATAAACACAACCAGCCAGGACATAGTATCCGTTCCCTTCCGATTCAAAATCCGAGATGGAATCGAGCGATCGCCGGATCGCTCGGCTGCAGCCGGGAAGGATCACACCGATCTGCCGAGAACGACCTGAGAGCCGGGTGTCGCGTCGTGGTCCAGGTTCGCGCCCACCGCTCTGGCGATGGCGATGATTCGACGATTGACCTTCTCCTGAAACTGAACCTCCGCCGGCGTGTCGTCGCGAAGCTCTTGCCTCGTCAACGCGACGATCACCCGACCCATGACCCACTGGGAAGCCAGCCCCGCACTGAGGTCGGCCCGATGGGCGCCCCGCGACCTCACGTTCGTCGAGAGCGTCGTGCTGGCGAAACGCCGCCCGTATCGCTGCGTGAACAACGTATCTTCGACAATGGCTTGTCCCACTATCGGCTGAACCCAGCGCATGGCGATCTGAATGTCCGACGAGTCGTTCACCGTGCCGCCGGCCAGGCTCGCTCCGAAGCTCGGCGGTCCGCACAGAATCCAAACCGCGATCGCAATGACCGTCGAGGCTCATGCGACCGAGACTGCCGAATCGATGAACTCGAGCGTCCGGTCCATGGCGTCCTCCCTTTCGTCTTGTGCCTTCACAATAGCCTTCAGCAATCGCTGTTCCAGAGAATCTCGACCATTGACCAGAACGTGCAAGCCAATGAAAAGTTGGAGAGAATCGATCGTGGTAGGTCGAGGACTGGTGAAGACGATCGGAGAGTGACGAAGAGGGTTTTGCCGGTATCTCGGCGGATGCCGATATATCGGCAGAGGCGGGTCTCCAGTACGAAGTGATACGCCCATGTGCCTATTCCGACTCTGATTTTGCCTCGCTCTCTCGATTGCCGAGACCCCCTTGATTTCGGTCTTCTCTGAGGTGGATGATTTTGCGATAGTCAGTCATTCCAGACCTGATACATGATGAAACGAGCTCTCTTCATGGGGATGCTTCTCCTGGCGCTGGGCGCGAGCGTGCCAGCCTTCGCCGAGGAATCCCTATTGTTCGAGACCTGGTTCCGATCTTACTTCCAACCTGACCGGCTCGATGAGTTCGTAGAAGCGCGCAGGGCTCAGTACACGGACGAGTATTTCCGATGTTCTCAGGAGGCCCAACGCTTAATCCGCGAAGAATCCAGAATACGCGACAGGCAGTGTGATTTTTCGCCCGATTCCGGCGGGCGCAGTCGCTGTAGGAAAGAAAACCAATTCCGCGGCTTGGACAAGCATCTGGCAGACTTGGATCAGGCGATTCAGCAGCACAAGGCCTGGCTCGATCTGGAGTCCGGCCGGGACGCCGCTGCCGCTGTCCGAGCCGCTGAAGAGTTCGAAAAGTCCTGCAAGGCGCTGGCCTGCGACATCGCAAAAAGAAAAAGGAACGAACTGCTGCGAGACCTCAAGCCTTTTCTCCAATGCCCGCCGATTGTCGACCGTTCCATCGATGCGGACCCGAACTTCAAGACATTCCGATTTCCTGAGGACCCGGGCGCGTAAGGCTCCGGCTCGTCCGCCCGCCCGCGAGGGTGGCGGAAATACTGCTCCCTCACCCTCCCCCTCGGAAGGGAGGGAAGGGTGGGGGTGGGATTTCCGTCACGCCGAAGCGCGAATACATGAAGAGCGCCGCCGCGAGGCGCGAATCCTTCTCTCCTGCTCCGGCTCTAACCGGACGGGCCGCGGGTCGTTCCGGCCTTGCTCGTCTCCTCCTGAACGGAGACCTTCAAACTGAAAGAGGCGGCCTGGTATCGAGCAACAAGCGCTGTGGTCGGTTTCATCGGTACGTGGCTTCCTGATAGAATTCACCTGACCCAAAGAAAGTCGAGCCTGCTCATGAGGCGATATTCTCGGCTGCGCATGTGCGAACTGGTGGTTTGGTCAAGCTGTCGTGACGTCGCGATGCGCCTTGGTGTGCTACTCGTGTTGACGTTGACGATGAGCTCTGGAGCGTTTGGCGGTGATCCTCAATTCCTTTCAGAGGAGGAAGCGGCCGAACGCGCCAAAGGCGTGTGGGAGAGCGGTGCTGTCGACCTTGCGCTGGATATCCTGGCCCAAGGGATTCATGACAATCCCGACGCGCTCACACTGCGCAAATTACGCGGAGATGTTCTCGCCACATCCCGTCGTCTGCAGGAAGCGGTTGGGGCCTACGATGCGGTTCTCACAAGGACACCAACGGCGTTGGACGTCCGATGGGCAAGGTGGGGAGTGTTGGTTCGCTCGGGACAAGCGGAGGAGGCGATCGCCGAATTACGGCGCATTGCGCGAGTCGACGGCCGGAACCCGCTTGTTCATTTGCGGTTGGCGCAAGAACTCCGAAAATTCGATCGCCTTGAGGAATCGCTGGAGTCTTATAAGAAGGCCGTGGAACTCGTTCCGGATTTGCTCGGTTGGCGGTTGGCGCTGGCTCGGGCGCGCTTCGACGTCCTGGACTATCCGGGCGCGTATCGCGAAGTTCAACAGGTTTTGCAGAAGATGCCGTCCGGTTCTCCGCTGGAGATCCCCGCCAAAAATCTGCTGTCCGTGATCTATGGCCCCACCTCCGAACGAGGCCGGCGCTCGAACATTGTTCTGACTCCGGAAGGGACAGGGGCGCAGCGCCAGGAATGGGCTTCCATTCGCGCGGACGCATGGAGGCTGTTCGCCGCGGGTCGTTATCAGGAGGCCGAGCCGATTTATCGGAGAGTCCTGGACCTCAACCCCAATGATTCCACAGCCGCTCATCAGTTGGGGTTGATCTTGATGGAACTCGGCCGGTGCGAGGAAGCTCTGACCATGTTCCGAACGATGTCCAGCCTCGATCCAAGCGACGAAGAATATGCGGATGCGGTGTTTCGCATGGGCCAATGCCTCGTGGAGTTGGGTCGATGGTCGGAAGCGTTGGTCCATTTTCAAATCCTCTATGAGGCGGCCGTCGAATTTGAGGAAAGCAATAAGAACGTCGCGATCCCGCCCGGAACGCGCGTGTTGGACAAAAAGAAACTGGCCCGATGGATCGAGAAGGTTCGCCCCCATGTTCCCGAAGCGGACCGTCCTCCATCCGGAGAACCATCCGGTTCGGCGGGTGCTTCGGAGGAAGACCTGTACGCAAAAATAGCGGCCGAGCCGCTTCAGCCGCAGAAGCCGTTGGACACGCGGGCATCGCTCATGGGCAGAGACGCCGATTTCAGTTGGTTTCGATTCGTCATCCCGGCGAGTAAGGTGATGCGGGATGATTCTCCCACCGGTGCGCACGAATTTATTCCGATTGACCCGTCGGATAGCTTTCCCACCACTCAACAAGAGATCTACTTGGTGTTTGGACTGGTGTCGGCCTCTTATGATGCAGTGCCGCTCACGGCGCAATGCTTTTTGGAAACATCGGAAATAGCCGGACAGCAGCGCGCCTTAGCGCAGGACCGGGTCATCATGTCTACGAACGATCAGTCCGGCTACTTCCTATTGTCCCGTCCTGAAGCCGGATGGACGCCGGGTCTCTACCGCTGCGGGTTGTTCGAGGGCGAACGGACGTCCGCCTATGCGCATGTCGATGAAGTCAGGTTCCGGATCATTGAGCCGGGCCAGTCGTCGTAATCCCTCCGTCAGGGGTCGGAGCTAATAGCCGACAGAGCGCCGCCACTAAATTTCCGGGCTGGATTGCTCGCTCAGCCATGCTTCGAACGCTTCGCGGAGAAGTCGTCGATAGCGCGGATGGTACCCCGGGATGCCGGAATAATCTTCGGACTCCAACATCTTCTGAATCATGCTCACGGTATACGACCCACCCTCAGCCTCGTGATCCTTGTGGTGCACGACAAGACGACGCTCAGCCTCACCTTCGTTGGTCTCCTCGAAGACATGCCAATCACAGTCGCGCGAATAGCGAAGGTAGGCCATAGAGACGACTCGCCTGATAGCCCTCTCTTACGCTTTTCCCGTCCGTTGAACAAGCGCATACTTGGCCCATGACCTATTCGTTGCTCCGCTTCGTCCATCTGGTCGGCGTGATGCTCATGGGAGCGGGCCTGATCGGCGTGTGGCTGTCGGATCTGCGCTCGCGCAAAGTACGCGATCTTGCCCTCTTCGCCGAAGCCGTTCGCAACATCGCGGTGTTCTATGACGGAGTCGTCGTCCACGGCGCCGTCATCCGCTTCATGTCAGGCGTGTGGATGACCGCACTTCATGCGCCTCCGCCGCCGCACGAACAAAGCGCTGGCCCAGGGCGCCGCGACGCCGGAGCTCACCCGCGCCAGGCAAGCACAGATCCCGACCTTCACGCACTTCCTAGCCCGGATTATTCACAAACACTTCTACTGCCTGGGCCCATTGCAACAGCGATGCGCAATGGGCGCCCCGATTACGCTGTTGGGCACCCATTGCATTCCCGGAGCAATGGGTCCCCGGCGTGCTCGCCACTTAGTCGGTCAACGTACTGACCACCCGTTGCACGAAGCCGGGCAACGGGTCCCCGGTACGCCTCAGTCCTTCGCGGCTGTGCTTGGGGGTACCCATTGCTCTGCTCCGTGCAATGGGTCCTACGCGACGCGACTCCCGGGCACCCGTTGCTCGGGGCGCCCATTGCTCTGCCAACTGCAATGGGCCAAAGCAACGGGTGAAACGCGACGAACCGTCATGAATTATGCGGGTTAACCGGTTTTGCGCGCCGCGTCCACGCTCCAGATCCCGGACCCGTGGGCGGAGATGCACAAGAAGACAAAACAATACAGGGCGGCCAGCTCTCCCATGTTTTGGATCGGCAAGAGCGCCTGCGTGCCGTGCGCCATCCAGTAGGCGAACGCCATCAGCCCGCTGCAGAGGAACGCCGCCCATCCGGCGAACAGTCCGATCATCACCAACGTGCCGCCCACCAGTTCGATCGGCCCGGCAATGGCAATCACAAAGGACGGCAGTTGGGGTGGAGGAGGCATGGGCATGCTGAACAACTTCTGCGTCCCATGCCAGAGAAACAGAAACTTGGCGACGATGCGCATCAGCGCATAGGTATGCTGGGCATAGGCATGCATGAACGGCGGCATAGAATCCTCCTTGTATGGGTGGGATTGCCCATGGGGACGGGATGCGGAACGGCAGCAGGTTATTCACCTAGGGCGGATGTGCCAATGGGAGAGCAAGACAAAAGGATTTCCGGGGTTGCTTTCTGTCTGAGCAGCGCTATCGGCCCCGACCGTCAGAAAAGGGAAAAAGGGAATCTTTGTTTCAAGCAATTAAGACTCCCGACCCCTTTTAATCCCCTCCGACCCCTTTTAATCCCCTCGCACTAACGATCACCCGCCTCCGCACATACATGTCGAGATTCCCCCCGGTCGCGACTTCACTCGGCTCGAGTGGCCCACCCTCCAGCCTTACCAGGTGATCCTTCGCACTCGGGGAAACAACGAAAGTCCCTCGACGACTACTTGTCGAAGTACAGGGAGCGAATTGACCAGAAAATCCACCAGGTCTATCAGTCTGCGGCCTAACCCATCACTCAACCGGACGCGTGCAACAACGAGCAGAGCAGGAAAAAGGGGTCGGAGCAGGAAAAAAGGGTCGGGAATCTTTGTTTCATTTGCTCACGCAGCTCGAAAAGCGGCTCGCTCCAGCAGTTCGTGAAGGAGCGTCTGATACGGTTTCCCTGGCTGGCCGGCCATCTTCCGCAACTGATGCAAGAGACGTGGTGACAGACGAATGGCGATGAGCTGTTTCGCTATTCCACTGGATGGCCTGCCAACGCGGCGCATGCGTCTCAATTTTGCATCCGTCGCTTCCGGGATATCGAAACAATCAATCTGCGAGTCGGGCATCTTTCCGGCTCGCTTGTCTCGCGCTGATGATCCGGATCGTTTCTTTTTCATCGTTTCTCTGGATTCTTCATTATGCTGCCTCAAACAAGCGCACATCCACCTGAACTCCGGCCCTTGCAGCTTCCTCGGCTGTTCTCAGTAAACGGGCGGTGGTTTTGTCGTCCACGTATTCTTCGCCGCAGTTCTCGCACACCTCGGCAGGAACGCCTTTGATGACGAGGGTTGTCTCCTCTCTTTCCAGCGTGACTGTCGCTTTCCCCGCCCGGGTTGTTCCATTCTTGCAGATGACGCATTTCATCGTCGCCTCCTTCTCAAACCGTCCTCCCATTCCTGAGGATCAGGCTCGTACACTGTAATGGTTTCCTGATTCTCGCTATTCTCTGCGACCACGACATGCAAAGGGCGTTTGCCACACCATCCCAACACGAGTTTGCTGGGATACGGTTTGTCATTCTGATATGTCTCAATTGTTTCACCGTTTTCCAGCGCATCCTTCACATCGATCTCGGAAATGTGTCGCTGAAACATGCGCTTAATCGCGTGAACACGGAAGACGAGTCTATTCAACCAGAACTCCTCACTAGTGGTACCTATCAGAGATCAAGCGCTGCCGCTCTGTACTGATACGGCAACAGCCGAAGACAGGCTACTTTTTGCTGGAGTCGGTGTCAACCTATGCTGGATCAGAAATCCCATCTGTGCGGCGTGTCAGTCAAAATCTTTCTGACACCGCCGTCCCCGGCGACGCCGCCCCAATTAGTAGGAAGGCCAGAGCCAAGGGGCAAGGGGCGAGGAGCAAGCAAGGGCAGTCTATCTGGTCTGTCTGGTCTATTCGGTCTCTCTGACAAGGAAATGGGGACAGACTACTTATCAGTAGCTACGGTGTCAACCCATACGAGGGAAGCAATCCCACCATTTCTGAAGCTCACTTGCCAAAGGTCCACTGACATCCCCAGCGGTTCCCAGCAGCGTCGCATAGAGGGAGGAGGAGCGTATGGCGTATATGCTTATGGCACATGCGGAAGGCAAGCGAAGATGGTCTGTCTCGTCTATCTGGTCTATCTCGTGCACAGAACCAAACAGACCAGATAGACCCAACGAACCAGATAGACCCAACGAACCAGATAGACCAAGAATCACGCTTCACGAACAACGAGATAAGATCGTGCGGGCGCCGTGGAGGACCAAACAGCCAATCCCGGAGCGAATGCCGGCAAGCTCCTACCTGCCGTCCTCAAGCGTCTGCGGAGGATGCACGCGTTGTTGCTGCTCTCGGGTGAGGATCTGTCGCGCGTTGAGATAGCCGAGCGCCTTCACGTGGGTGATCCTGCTCCGCACTTCTTCAAGGCCATGAACGGCGGTCGCGATCTTCTCTTCGGACACCGGTGTCCGCGAATCCTGATCACGAAGAAGGTTCATGAGTTTCAGTTCGGCCCCCTTGAGCTTCGCCTGCTCGATCAAGACCGTTTTTCTCGTCTCGTTTTTCACAGCCACTAACGCTGCGACCTGTTCCGGCGTAAGCCCCAGGCGCCCGATTTGATCGAGAAAGTAATCGAAGCCGAGGAAGCCCTGGCGCTCTCTATAACCGGTCCCCGCATGACCCGTCGGCTCCCTGCCTGCGGCCTGGCGTTGGGAGGTCTGTTTGAGTTCGGCCAGCTTTTTCCGCTGCTCCTCCGTCAACTGCGCGTTGATCTGGTCCGAGACCGCGAAGAGCTTGTTGAAGAGCACGCCTTCCGTCTCGCCGGTCTTCTGCATTTTGGCGCGAATCACCTCGGGATCCACGTCCGGCCGCATCACCAGCTCATCGGCTTCCACGCGGCTGAGATCGATCTCCGTGCCTAATCGCAGCACCTCGCGCCGGGCGCTTTCGAGCAGGGAGTGAACGGCTTGCGCCTGAGCCTCGGTCAGGCGCAGCTCGTCGCGGTAGCCGTTGTAGACCCGTCCGATCCCTTCCAAGGACATCAAGCCGATTTTCGTGTTGAATCCCTGCGAGAGACGGAACCCCATCGTCGGATGCGACGCCGCGCGAAGCTTGGCCTGTTGATCGGCCGTCAGCACGCCGCGCAGGGCGGCGAGCGTCTCGATGAAGAGATTGAGCTCATCGGTCTCGATGCCTCCGGTCAGCGCATTAGCAACGCGGTACTCACTGTCCTGCAACAACCCGTAGCGGCGCTTCTCCTCCAACTCCTGGAACATGCCGACCAGCACCGCCTCCTTCATCCACATCTCGGTCTTTATCCGCTGAACGAGCCCGGCCATCGCCTCCTTCTGCTGCGCCGTCAACCCGAGATGTTGGCCGAGGTGCGCATAGGATCCGGCCAGTTGCTCGATGGCGCGGATCATCCGCGGACCCGGCGTAAACTCTATCTCCTGTGGCTGGGCCGACGCGTAGCTCGACATGACGCCGACCATCACGATCGCCAACATGAGTGTTTTCATCGGTGAACTCCTTGCTGTCGAGGAAAAGGGGAAACTTTGTTTCATTTGCTCACGCAGCACGTCCAGCAGTTCGTGAATGACCGTCTACTACTGGGGGAATTGTCCGGTTTCTCTCGTTACTCGAACCAAACAGACCAGACAGACCAACAATCATGCTTCACGATCGGCGAGAGACGATCTCTTTATCCCACGGTCAGCAGTTCGAGGATATGCCCGTTCGGGTCGCGAAAGTACACCCCGCGTCCGCCGCCGCGATGGTTGATGTCCATATTCTCCAAGGCGCGCGGCTCGCTGCCGTAGGGAATGCCTTCGGCCTGGATACGGCCGAAGATCGCGTCGAACTCCTCTTCACTGACCTTGAACGCGCAATGATGGACGTCGAACCGGTCGACGTCGTCGTCGAAATCGAGCGTCAGCGTCTCGTTGACTTGCACGGGCGCAAAATACCCGACTGCGCTCTCGTCGAACGGCAATCCGAAAATCCTCGCGAAAAACTTCGCCGCCGCGACCTTGTCTCGCGCCGGCACGATCGTATGGTTCAGAGTGATCGCCATGGATAAGAAACTCCCTTTCATCCTCGGGCATATATGAGCTGAACCAACCCCTTATCGAATTGCCTCACCCGGCGCAGCGAGAGCTCAATGCGCTCATGAGTTTTCCCAAACAACCGGATTCCGTCTCCGAGGATCACCGGAACTACCGAGAGTACGATTTCATCGACAAGCCCTCTCTCGAGGAACTGCTGCGCCACGTTGGCCCCACCTTCAATCCACACATCTTTGCTTGTCAGTTGTTTCGCGTTCTTCAGAACCTCTGCAATATCATCGGCGGTAAAGACCACGTCTTCGCGTTGCGGCTTACGCTCCGGCACATGATGAGAGAGAACAAAAATAGGAACGTTGTGTGCGAACTCCCACCCGTGTTGGACTTCGATATCATAGGTCAGCCTGCCTTGAATGATTGCGCCGATGCCGGAGAAGAAATCATCGTATCCGTAGTCGACGTCGTTGTATCGGAAGAGCCAGGAAATATCGTCATTCTTTCCTGCCACGAAACCATCGAGCGACACAGCGATGTACAAAATGGTTTTATTCACCTCTTACTTTTCACCGGCAACTCGGATCATGGATGCGACGTTCAGGCCGCCGAACCAACACGGTTGCTGCAGTCTGCCTGCGCGACATAACAAAACGGCTGCAGCAACGTGCTTACGTTCTCTCCACGCCCGGCCCCAGAACCTCTCGCATGGCGGTTGCCAAGTTTCGCAGCGCCCGTTCGCCATCCCCAGCGAACGCCGATCCATGCATGACCGCCAACTGGTTCGGCCGGAGATCCGCCAACCCGAGCAGGATCGGTTCAGTCAACGGTGTGTAGGGATATGCGTTCGCGAACGGTCCTTGCTGCCCCTCGATCAACGCGCGCTTCGCGCGATCAACTATGTCCGACTCGGTGATCGCCTCCACCTCTCCTTCATGGGTGAACAGATCCGAGCACAGCAACGTACGCGTCACCTCCTCGAACAAGAGGCTTGCTTCCCAGTTATGCGGGACATGCGGGGTCTGACGAAGCCGGAAGCGATACTTGCCGGTCTTGAGAATCTCGTCATGCGCGAGCACGTGCGCCTGACGGACGGCGAAATCATTCACGCTGACGAGCGCCCCGACCAGACCGCACACCGGCTCTGCCCGTGGCGCCAACGCCAACCATTCATTCAGCGCCCCACATTCGTCGGCTTCAAAATGGCTGAACGAGATCCAGCGCAATGTGGAAGGATCAATGATGCGCGCGACCGCATCGCGGACAAGCGGGAACATCTGTTTCATGCCGGTGTGAAACAACAGCGGCTCCTCGTCCTTGATCAGGAAATGGTTAAATCGGAGGTTGAATTCCGGGACATAGACCGAGATGACATAATGGTCGGGGGCAATCTCCGCCACCCTGGCGCTGTTCTGCATAGGACCTCCTCAATCATTTCATCCCCTTGCTCCTGCCATCACCGGCTTCTCTTCCTCGATTTCCTCGTATGACGGGCTCGGCTGACGCTCCGCCGCGATCAGCGAGTAGAACACGGGCACCACGAACAAGGTGAACAGCGTCCCGACCGTCATGCCGGTGACGAGTACGGTCCCGATGCTGTTGCGGGCCGCGGCTCCCGGCCCGGAGACCAGCACCAACGGGAGGTGCCCGAAAACAGTGGCCGCCGAGGTCATCAGCACCGGTCGCAGCCGCGTGAGCGACGCCTGGCGCAGCGCGGCCGCCTTCGAAAAACCGCGAACTTGCTGCGTATTCGCGAACTCCACGATCAGGATGCCGTTTTTCGCGATCAGCCCCACCAGCGTAATCAGCCCGACCTGAGAGTAGATGTTGATCGTGGTCAGGTCCAGGAAACTGAACACCAGCGCGCCCGAGACCGCCAGCGGCACCGAGCCGAGCAGGACGATCAGCGGGTCGCGGAAGCTCTGAAACTGCGCCGCGAGCACCAAATAGATGAGCACGAGCGCGAATCCAAACGTGACGGTCAGCGCGGATCTCTCGTGGCGGATTTGCCGCGATTCGCCCGCATGGTCGAGGACGACGTGAGGACCGCCCGCCGCCGCGGCGGCTTCGAGCACGCGAAGCCCCTCCTCCTTGGTGACGCCCGGTCTGACCCCGCCGAAGACCCGTGCGGCGTTGCGCTGCTGGAAGCGGTTCAAGGTGCGAGGCGCGACGCCTGTCTCGATGTGCGTGAACGTCGACACCGGTACGAGTTGGCCCCCCGGCGTCTTGATCTTGAGGTCGAGTAACGGATCGACGGTGGCGCGGTCTTTGTCGCCGACCTGGGGGATGACCTTGTAACTGCGGTCGAAAAAGTTGAAACGGTTCACATACGCGCCGCCGAGCAGCGTCCCAAGCTCTCGGCCGACGCCGGCCAGGTCGAGCCCGAGGTCGGCCAGACGCTCACGGTCGAGGACCACGCGCGCCTCCGGCAGGTCGATCTTGAGATCGGTGTCTACGTATAGGAACTTGCCGCTTTGCCATCCGGCGCCCAGCACCGCGGCGGTTGTCTCGAGCATCTGCCCGACCGGTGCGTCGCTCTGCAGTACCAGCTCGACGTCGTATTGCCCTGGAGTCGGTAGAGGAGGGTCAAGGCGCGGGAAGACGCGAAGGCCTGGCACCTGCGACACCGCGCCGTATACCTCGCCGAATATGTCCTCCGTCGAGCGCTCACGCTCCGTCCAGTTCTTCGCGACCAGGCCGCCGAAGCTGCCCCATGCCGCCGTCAGCGACCACGTGAAATCGGTTTCGGGAAACGAGGTGAGGGCGTTCACGACCTGCAGGTGCTCGCGGTTGGTCGCTTCGAGCGTAGAGTCGGGCGAAGCTTCGAAAAACAGGCTGATGTGGCTCTGGTCCTCGACCGGCGCGAGTTCCTGTCGCGAGAACGTGTACAGCGGCCACGCCGCGACCATGACGAGCAGCGAAGCCGTCACGATCGCCCAGCGCATCTCCAGCGCGGCGTCGAGCAGCCTCGCGTACGCGCGGCGCACCAGCTCAAAGCCGCGGTTGACCAGCGCGGTCAACCGGCCTTCCTTGCCCTGCGGGTGCACGAAGCGCGAGCTCATGACCGGCGAGAGTGTGACCGCCACGATGCCCGACAGGACCACCGCCGCGGCGAGCGTGATTGCGAACTCCAGAAAGAGCGAACCGGTCAAGCCCCCCTGGAAGCCGATCGGCGCGTAGACCGTGGCCAAAGTGATCGTCATGGCGATGATCGGGCCGATCAGCTCGCGCGCGCCGATCAGCGCCGCCTCGGTCCGCGATCTGCCCAGACGCACGTGCCGCTCGACGTTCTCGACGACGACGATCGCGTCGTCGACGACCAGGCCCACCGACAGCACGATCGCCAGGATCGTCAGGAGGTTCAGGCTGAAGCCGAAGGCGAGCATGAAGATCGCCGCCCCGACCAGCGAGACCGGCATGGCGACGAGCGGCACCAGCGCGGTGCGCACGGACCCCATGAACAGGAATACGACGGTCGCCACGATGAGGATGGTCTCGCCGAGCGTCTTGGTGATCTCCGTCAGCGCGCTCCGCATGAACATCGTGCCGTCCCAGACGAGCCGCATGTCGATGTCCTTCGGCAGCGTCGGCCGGATGCGTTCCATCTCGTCGCGCAGCCGGCGGGCGACCTCGATCTCATTCGAGCCGACCTGCGGCCAGATTCCGAGGTAGACGCCCTCCGCGGCGTTGTACTTCGCCACCATGTCGGCCTCTTCCGCCCCGTGCTCGACGCGCGCCACGTCCCTCAGACGCACGATCGCGCCTTCGCGGTCCGCGACGATCAGATTCTCGAACTCCTCGGCGGAACGCAGGTCGGTGTTCGCGAGCAGGTTGACCTGCACGAGGTTGCCCTTCGTCCGGCCGACGGCGGCCAGGTAGTTGTTGCGCCGCAGGGCCGCCTGTACGTCGCCGGGCGAGAGATTGAATGCGGCGAGGCGGTCGGGATCGATCCAGACGCGCATGGCGATCTGGCGGCCTCCCTCGACGGTCACCCGCTGGACGCCGGACAGTGTCGCGAATTGCGGTTGCAGCGTGCGCACGAGCCAATCGGTGATAGCCGGCACGCTCCGCTCAGGGGACGTGAAGCTGAGATAGAACGATGCGTACGGCCGATCGGCGCGTTGCACCTCGATCACGGGAGGCTCGGCTTCCGGAGGCAGCTCCGAACGAACCTGCTGGAGCCGCGCCGTGACCTCGGCCAGCGCCGCCGTGCTGCTGTGGTTGAGCTTCAGATGGACCGTCACGGTGCTGAGGCCGGCGCGGCTGGTCGACTCGATATAGTCGACGCCGCCGATCGCCGAGACGGCGCGCTCGATTGGCGTGGTCAAAAAGCCGCGAACGGTCTCGGCGCCGGCGCCGTAGTAGACCGTCATGATCACCACCGATGAACTCTCGATCTTCGGGTACTGCTGCACCGGCAGAGTCGTCAGCGCCCGCCATCCCGCGAGTACGATCACGAGATTGACGACCACCGCCAGCACGGGGTGCTTGATAAACACATCGGTGAAGGAGCGCATGTCTGTGTCCTCGTCGCCTCGTTGCGGTTCGCTCAGCGTCTGCTGATCACCTGGTCCTGTCCGCGCGCATCCCCTTCGTCTTTGGCGACCGCAACGAGCGCGCCGTCGCGCAATTTGAAGGACCCCGAAGCGGCCACCCGCTCGCCGGCCGACAACCCGGCGTGGATGACGACCTCGTCGCCGAGCATCGCGCCGCTCTCGACGTGCCGCACGCGCGCTCGGGTCTTGCCGTCCTTCTCCAGCGCGATCATGAACACTTGGTCGCCGCCCGGACCCTTTCGCAACGCGCTCACCGGGACTGCGACGGCTTTGCGCGCAGGGCCGATCGGAACCCGGACGCGCACAGAAGCGCCAGGCGCCGGCGCGTTGGCAACGCCTTCGATTCTCGCGCGAGCCATCGCGTTGCGGGTCGTCGGGTCGACGCGCGCGTCCAGCGCGATGATCTTGGCGGCGATCGGGGAAGAGTCGCCGGGGACGAACACGTCGACGCGGTCGCCTTCCCGCAGGGCGGCGGCCACCTGCTGCGGAACCGCGAAATCCACATGGACCGCATCCTCGACGCCTTGCAGCGTGGTGAGGTGAGTGCCTTCGTTGAGGTACTGGCCGGGATGCACGTCCGCCAGGCCCACCCGGGCGCGGAACGGCGCGCGGATCGTCTTGCGGGCGATGATCGCCTTGGTGCGCGCGATCTGAGCCAGCGCGACATCCAGGTCCGCGCGGGCCCGATCCACTTCCTCCTGCGCTGTGGCGAGGTCCTTCCTCAAGTTCTGCCTGCGGGCGAGCACCGTCTTCGCGAGGGCGGCCTGCGCCTGCTGGGCCTTCAGGTCGGCCTCCTCGACGGACACGTCGAGCGCCACGAGCACCGTTCCCGCTTCGACGACTTGCCCGGGTGTGAATCTGACCTCGCGGACGGTGCCGGACAGCTCGTTGCGGAGGGTGATCGACCGCAGCGCCAGGACCGTCCCGATCGAGGTGGCGATCGGGCGGTGCTCAACTTCCCGCGCGACCGCGACCGTCACGGATTCCATCGGCTCGGGTTGGTTCTCGGCGGCGGCGTGGGTTTCGTGGATGGACTTGTACTTCCATCCGGCTAGTCCCACACCGACCGTGACAACCATGAAGAGAAACAGCAAGGATCGGATCAAACGATAACCTTCCATGCGCTTCGCCTCCCCGAGTCGTTGTAGACGATAACCCTTGTCGAACCTTGAACATATGAAAAACTATCCTGGAGTCAAGCAACGATAATTCCAGACGTGTACCGGACAGGAGGGAAAGTCTAACTACTGAATGAATTGAAGGATTGCTTACTGAGGCAAATTGTGAAGGGGGAGAAGAAAACGCGAAATGCCGGAGTCACAACGCCGTCCTATCGGCGCGTGCCGAAATGTCGGCGCAAGAGCAGGGTAGAGAAGGGCTCAGGTTTTCAAACGGAATCGCCTCCGTGATGCCGGACATGGATGTCCGGAGGCGTCATGTCTTAGGCTTCCCATCTCGAATGGAACGAAGAAACACCGACCCCTACCGGGCCGCGACCGCTTCGCGCTCGCCTATGGGCGCCTTCTGCTTCAGCAGCCGGACGAATTCCCGCATCCACGACGGATGATCCGGCCAGGCCCGAGCCGAGACCATCGTCCCGTCGACCACTGCCTCCGAGTCGACGAAGTGCGCGCCGGCCGCTTTGACGTCCGGCTCCAGCGCCGGGTAGGCGGCGGTTCGCCTCCCGTTGAGCAGACCGGCGGACGTCAGCGCGAGCGCGGCGTGGCACAGGTGCGCGACCGGCTTCTCCTGCTCGAAGAAATGCCGGATGATCCGGATGCAGGCCGGGTTGTTGCGGATGTATTCGGGTGCCCGCCCGCCGGGAATCACGAGGGCCGCATAATCGGCCGGGTCGACATCGCCGAACGCCAGGTCGGCGTCCCAACTGTAGCCCGGTTTCTCCGTGTACGTGTCGTAGCCCGGCTCGAAGTCATGCACGACGAAGCGCAATTTCTTCTTGCTGGGCGCGGCGATGTGGACCTCGTAACCTTCCTCTTTCAATCGCTGGTAGGGATACAGCACTTCGAGCGACTCTGCGGCGTCACCCGTCAAGATGAGAACCTTGGGCGTTGGCATAGAGCACCTCCGGTTAAACCATGACCCAGTTCCCGGTTGATCGGCGGCATGAAGACGACGGAGCCCGGCTTTGTTGTCTTCCGTGGCGCGACGCGGCGCCTGTCCGGTTACAGTGTTTTCATATCGATGACGAAGCGATACCGCACATCGCCCTTGATCGTCCGCTCGTACGCCTCGTTGACCTGCTGGATGGGGATCACCTCGACATCCGACGCGATGTTCTGTTGGGCGCAGTAATCGAGCATCTCCTGCGTCTCGCGGATGCCCCCGATGACCGAGCCGGCCAGTCTTCTTCTCTTGAGGATGAGCGAGAAAGCTTGGACCTCCAACGGCTTGGCCGGAACGCCCACCAGCACCAGCACGCCGTCTCTGCGCAAGAGATTCAGATAGGCATTGAGATCATGGGGCGCGGAGACCGCGTCAAGGATGACATCGAACCGATTGGCGCAGGCCTCGAGGTTCTTCGGCTCGAGCGACACGACGAAGTCCTGCGCGCCAAGGCGGCGCGCATCCTGCGCTTTCGTCTTGGATGTGCTGAAGACGGTGACTTCAGCGCCCATGGAGGCGGCCAGCTTCACCGCCATATGGCCCAAGCCGCCTAGCCCGACGACTCCGACTCGCCGGCCGGGACCGGCGTTGAAATGCCTGAGCGGCGAGTAGGTGGTGATCCCTGCGCAGAGCAGAGGGGCGACGTTCGCCAGCGGCAGGTTCGGGGAAATCTTGAGCGTGTAGTTTTCGTCCACCACGATCTGAGTCGAGTAGCCGCCGTACGTCGGGGTCCTCCCGTCCTTCTCGGTGCCGTTGTAGGTCCAGGCGACATGGCCTTCGCAGTACTGCTCCAAGCCGGCTCGGCAGCTTTCGCACGTGCGGCAGGAATCCACGAAACAGCCGACGCCGGCCAGCTCACCGACTTTGAATCGCTTCACCTCTGGTCCGACCTGCGTCACGCGCCCGACGATTTCGTGGCCGGGGACCATGGGGAAGATCGCGCCGCCCCACTCGTCCCGGGCTTGGTGGATGTCTGAGTGGCAGATCCCGCAGTAGAGAATTTCGATGAGCACGTCGCGCGGGCCCGGCTCGCGCCGCTCAAAGTTGAAGGGTTCGAGAAGAGAGGTGGGGCCTCTGGCTGCATATCCTCTTGTGGGTAGCATGGGCGAACCTCCTGTGTTCGGGCTCTCCGCGTTCCTTCGCTCACGTTGCGACGAATGTTCCTCGACGGAGATCGAGCAGCGTCTGCTCGATCTCTTCTTGCGTGTTCATGACGAACGGACCGTACCGCGCGATGGGCTCACGCAGCGGTTTGCCGGACACCAGCAACATGCGGGCAGGGCGATCACCGGTGACCACTCTCACATCGTCACCGTCCCCCAACATGACAAGCCTGGGGTGCGATACCCAGGTACCGTCTTCCCGCGTCTCGCCGGTAAATTGTGCCTCCCCCTCGAACACATAGGCAAATGCCGTGTGTCCCCGTTCGATCGGCTGGCTGAATGAGGCGCGGGCGGGGATGGAGACGTCCAGGTAGGTGGGATTGGCGGCAATCCCGGTCACCGGACCGTTGACCCCGTCGACGGTTCCCGCGATCACCCGAATCTTGACTCCGCCTGCTGTGGTGATTTCCGGGATCTGGGCCGCCCGGATATCCTGGTAGCGCGGCTTGGTCATCTTGAGCTTCGCCGGCAGATTGACCCAGAGCTGGAATCCGGCGATCCCTTCCGGGCGTACCTGCGGCATTTCCTCGTGCATGATGCCTCGTCCGGCGGTCATCCACTGCACGTCGCCCGCTCCGATGGAACCGGAGTTACCGAGGGTATCCTTGTGTTGTACTTCTCCCCGCAGCACGTAGGTCACGGTTTCAATGCCTCGGTGGGGATGCAGGGGGAATCCGGCTTGATAATCGCGAGGATCGCTCGATTCGAAGTGATCCAACAACAGAAATGGATCCAGATAGTTCAATGTCTGGGTCGCGATACTCCTCTTGAGACGTACGCCCGCGCCTTCAATCACCGGTTCGGGCTCGATGATCGTTTCGATGTGACGAGGTAACACGTTCATGGCAGCCTCCTTTTGATCGGCTGATCACATCACCACACCGCCGCCGGCATGGATATTCTGTCCCGTCAACCACCGCGCCTCTTCGCTGACGACGAAGGCCACGACGTCCGCGATGTCTTCCGGCGTGCCGAGCCGCTTCAGCGGCGAAGCCTGTTCGCCCATACGGCGGAAAGCGGGATCGGCGGGGAGCATGTCGGTGATTGTATACCCCGGGGAGACCGTATTCACTGCTTTGAATAGGCGCGAGGCTAGAGGCCCGCGGCTAGAGGTCGGAGTCTCTTCCCACATTGCCCCGAGTCCCTTGCCTCTTGCCGGCTCCTGATTTTCATCATGCGTGGGCCTGCCTGTGCGTCGCACGCAGACAGGTGAGCCATCGCTCATGAAGACTGTGAGCAAGCTCATCGTTCTTTTCTCCTTTCTCCTGGCTTCACCCGCTCCCACTCCTTCGAACCGGCGTCGGCCTCAAGCGACTCTGGTGAAACTCTTCGGCTTGGTCTCGTCGACGCTCTCCTTGGGCGATCGGCTTGCAACAGAGGCCGCGTCTTTGGCCTGCCCGCCCAGCCATCCGACAAGCCACCACAGCGCGGAGGCGAACACGCCGACGGCGCCGAGAACGGAGGACCAGAAGGCCAGAAAGACAGCCAGAATCATGGTGCCCGCGCCGGTATCCGCCGGCGCATGTTCCGCGAAGCTTTCCAGCGCGGCACTGATGAGCAGCAGGCTGACACTGCCCGCCATCCATTTCATGTTCAGTTTTTGGGACCGGCTGTTCCGTCGAGTCTTGTTTGTCATAAGACCACCATGTGTCCGATCAATAATGATGAGCATGCACCAACGCGTGCCCGTTGGGCTGCGATCACATCGCGCACCTCCGATGCAGCCTAAGATGGCAATGACCGTTCCACTTCGGTCATGAGCGGAGGAACATCGGGATCATGCAGTGAAAACGAGGAAATGTTGGAGTTCAGGGAAAATCGGTGAGGAAACGCGCGGTGTCGGTGACGAGCATGTCGCGCCGAGGGATAGGCACGGCGCCGAAATGTCGGCGCTACTGCGGACGGGCAATCCCGAGCTTCTGCATTTTCGATTGGAGGGTGGTCCGTTTCATGCCGAGTTTGGCCGCGGCGCCGGACGGACCGCCGATCACCCAGTTGGCTTCGCGAAGCGCGCGCAGAATGTGCTCGCGTTCGGCGGCTTCGAGCGTCGCAACCGGCTCGGCGTTCGGCACGGTCGAGGGTTTCAGCTCGGTCAGGGGCACACTGAGCTCAGGGCCTGTAGACAGAATCACCGCTCGTTCGATCAGATTCTCCAGTTCGCGGACGTTGCCCGGCCAGTGATACCGGGTGAGCGCCTCCATTGTCTCAGTGGGGATGGTGTCGATCCGCTTGTTCATCCGCCGGGCAAACTTCTGGGCGAAGTAGCGGACGAGCAGGGGGATGTCTTCGCGCCGCTCGCGCAGCGCCGGCACCGTCAGCGGAAACACGTTGAGCCGGTAATACAAGTCGCTCCGGAACTGCTTGTCGGCCACCATTTGGGCAAGGTCCCGGTTCGTGGCGGCGACCAGGCGGACGTTGACCTTGACGGTTTTGTTGCTTCCGAGCCGTTCGAATTCCTGCTCCTGGAGGACGCGCAACAGCTTGGACTGAAGTTCCGGCGGAATGTCGCCGACCTCGTCCAGAAACAGCGTGCCGCCGTCGGCGAGCTCGAATCGACCGATCTTCTGGGCGATGGCGCCGGTGAAGGCCCCCTTTTCGTGGCCGAACAGTTCGCTTTCTAACAGACCGGAGGGAATCGCCGCGCAGTTCATCTTGACGAAGGTCCGGTCGCGCCGCCCGCTCAGATTGTGAATGGCGCGGGCCAAGAGTTCCTTCCCCGTGCCGGTCTCGCCGAGGATCAACACCGTCGAGTCCGTCGGCGCGACGATCTCGACCTGTTTGAGCACCTTCTTCAGCGCGGGGCTGTCGCCCACGATCTCCTCGAAGTTGTATTCGGTCCGGATTTCGTCTTCGAGGTAGAGCTTTTCCTTTGCGAGCTTCTCTTGGAGCAAACGGAGCTCCTCGTGTACGAGCGCGTTGTCGATCGCAATGGCGATCTGGCTGGCGGCTTGACCGAGCAGTTCGACGTCCTCCGGCGTGAACGGCTCGTCCCGGAGCCGCGCCACGTTCAGCGTGCCGAGCTTCCGCTCGCCGGAAATCAACGGGAGACAGCAGGCGGTCTTGAGCCCTTCGGCGGCGGCGCGCTGGCCGAAATCCGATTGGCACCGGCTCACCTCTCCCGGCGCGACCACAAACGGCTGACCGGCGCGGAACGCCTCGCCGGCCGGCGTGTCGAGCGTGGTGCGCAAGCCCTCCGTGATGAATCCCTTGCCGCCGGGGAAATCCAGCGCGTACACGACGAACCCGTTCCGCTCGGGCTCGTACAGGGCGAGGCTGGTGTAGTCGTGGGGAATGACCTTGCGCAAGTACGTCGCGATCGCTCCGAACAGGTCCTTGAAATTCAGGCGGGACACGACCGCGTTGTTGATCTCGAGCAGCAGCCTGAGACGGTCGCGTTCGCGCGTGAGGTGCTGTTGCGCGGTCTGGGCGCGTTCGTAGTTCAACACGTTGTCCACGGCGACGGCCACTTGCTTGGCGACTTGCTGGAGGAAGTCGATCTCCTCCTCGCCGAACGCGCACGGAGTCAGGCTGCCAAACCCCATCGCGCCGAGTCGCCGCAAGGCCGTAGTCAGCGGGACCATGACGAACGAAGCGACGCCCATTTGGCGAAGAGGTCCGATGGCTTTCGGGAAACGCTGCTCGTCCTGCGTGCACGGGACGACCAACGGCTGCTGATGGGTCCACACCCAGCCGCCGGCGGATTCCTCGACCGGCAGTTCCATGCCAAGCGCGATGCGCTGGGCCTCTTCCGTCGCCTCCAACACGTGGACGCGCATCACGTGACGATCAGGATCGTGGAGGATGAGGCCGATGAATTCGAACGGCACGACCGAGGGCAGGCGCTTCGCCAGATCATGGAACAAGGCACTGAGGTCCCGGTGCGCGGCGATCGCTTCCGAAACTCCCAGGAGGGCGCAGTACCGCGATACGGGAGTGTCGGTGCAGGGCTGGTTCGACGTCTTCTCCATCGTCAATTCGCGGGCTTCATTTGGCTGGTTAGCGAATAGCGAGTAGCCAACAGCTCATGACAACGGTGTCATACCTGTCGAAGTGCCGCGAGCAAAGTGTGGGCATCATAGGGCGAATATGGGGCCGGGTGCAAGTTACCGCTTAAGGCGGGCGACTTGCCCGTCTTAAGTCCTTCCAAGTATTATGGCCCAACATCTGAGCGGGCATCAGCTAGGCGCGTGGCAGTAGGGTCCACAATGGAACTGGAACAGATTCTCCGGGAGCGGATCGTCGTCCTCGACGGCGCGATGGGGACGATGATTCAGGCCCGCCAATTGGACGAAGCGGCGTTCCGCGGGGAGCGGTTCGCGCGGCACCCGTCCGACCTCAAGGGCTGCAACGATCTCCTCTGCATGACGCAGCCGGAGCTGATCGAGGCCATCCACGTCCAGTATCTGGAGGCCGGCGCGGACATCATCGAGACCAATACGTTCAACTCCACCGTGATCTCGATGGCCGATTATCGGCTGGAGCCTTTCGTGTACGACCTTAACCTGGCCGGCGCCCAAGCGGCCCGCAGGGCGGTCGAGGCCGTGACGGCCAAGGGTCCGTCGCGCCCGCGCTTCGTCGCCGGCGCCATCGGCCCGACCAATCGCACGGCCTCCATGTCCCCGGACGTGAACAATCCGGCGTTCCGGTCGGTGTCGTTCGACCAGTTGGTGGAGGCCTACACGGAACAGGTCCGCGGCCTGATGGACGGAGGCGTGGACGTCCTGCTGGTCGAAACCGTCTTCGACACGCTCAACTGCAAAGCGGCGCTGTTCGCGATCGACCAATACTTCGAGCGGGTCGGCCGTCGCGTGCCGGTGATGGTATCGGTCACCATCACGGACCGGAGCGGCAGAACCCTCTCCGGCCAGACGGTGGAAGCGTTCTGGAACAGCGTGTCCCACATGCCGCTGCTGAGCGTCGGGATCAACTGCGCGCTCGGCGCCAAGCAGATGCGGCCCTATCTTGAAGAGCTGGCGACCGTCGCGCCGGTGTTCATCAGTTGCTATCCGAATGCGGGACTGCCGAACGCCTTCGGCGGGTTCGACGAGACACCGGAGATCATGTCGGCCGATCTGAAGGAGTTCGCGTCCAACGGCTGGCTGAACATCGTCGGCGGCTGCTGCGGCACGACGCCCGCGCACATCCGGGCCATCGCCGAGGCGGTCAAGCCGTTCCCGCCCAGGGTGCGGCCGAGCGTCGAGCCCTACACGCGCCTGAGCGGCCTGGAGCCGTTGACCATCCGGCCCGAGACGAACTTCGTCAACATCGGCGAGCGCACGAACGTCACCGGGTCGCCGGCCTTCGCCAAGTTGATCCTTGCGGGCGACTACGAGTCCGCCCTCTCGGTGGCCCGCCAGCAGGTGGAAGGCGGCGCGCAAATGATCGACGTGAACATGGACGAGGGCATGTTGGATTCCAAGGCCGCGATGGAGACGTTCCTCCATCTGATCGCCTCGGAGCCGGACATCGCCCGCGTGCCGGTCATGATCGACAGCTCCAAGTGGGAAGTGATCGAGGCCGGGCTGAAGTGCGTCCAGGGCAAGGCGGTCGTGAACTCCATCAGCCTGAAAGAAGGCGAGGCGAAGTTCGTCGAACAGGCTCGTCTCATCCGGCGGTACGGCGCGGCGGTGATCGTCATGGCCTTCGACGAGCGGGGGCAAGCCGACACCTTCGAGCGCAAGATCGAGATCTGCGCCCGCTCGTACAGGATTCTCACCGAACAGGTCGGCTTTCCGCCGCAGGACATCTTCTTCGACCCGAACATTCTGACCGTCGCCACGGGGATTGAAGAGCACAACAACTACGCGGTCGATTTCATCGAAGCCGCCCGGTGGATCAAGCAGCACCTTCCGCTCGCCAAGGTGAGCGGCGGGATCAGCAACATCTCGTTCTCGTTCCGGGGGAACAACGTCGTCCGCGAGGCGATGCACGCGGCCTTCCTCTACCATGCGATCCGCGCCGGTCTGGACATGGGCATCGTGAACGCCGGCCAGTTGGCCGTGTACGAAGAGATCCCCAAAGACCTGCTGGAACTGGTCGAGGACGTCCTGCTCAATCGGCGGCCCGACGCAACCGAGCGGCTGGTGGCCTTCGCCGAGACCGTCAAGCAGAAGGGCAAGGCCGCCGTGAAGGACGACGAGTGGCGGCGCGGCACGGTGGAAGAGCGGCTGTCGCACGCGCTGGTCAAAGGCGTTGCGGACTATATCGAAGCGGACGTCGAGGAAGCCAGGCGGAAATACGCCAAGCCGCTCGATGTGATCGAGGGACCGCTGATGGCGGGCATGAACGTCGTCGGCGACCTATTCGGGTCCGGCAAGATGTTTCTGCCGCAGGTGGTGAAGAGCGCGCGCGTGATGAAGAAGGCGGTGGCCTATCTGTTGCCGTTCATGGAAGCGGAGAAACGGAAGTCCGGGGGGCGGCAGGCGGCCGGTAAGGTGGTGCTCGCGACCGTGAAGGGCGACGTGCACGATATCGGCAAGAACATCGTCGGGGTCGTGCTGGGCTGCAACAACTACGAGGTGCTCGACCTCGGGGTCATGGTGCCGTGCGAGAAAATTTTGGCGACCGCCCGCGAGCACAAGGCGGACATGATCGGCCTGAGCGGGCTGATTACGCCGTCGCTGGACGAGATGGTCCATGTCGCGCGCGAGATGACGCGCGAAGGGTTCCAAGTCCCGCTGCTGATCGGCGGGGCCACCACGAGCAAAGCCCACACGGCGGTGAAGATCGCGCCGGCCTATGCCCACCCGGTCGTGCACGTCCTGGATGCGTCGCGGGCGGTGGGGGTGGTCGGGAGCTTGTTAAGCTCCGACCAACGGCCCGCGTTTGTAGACAAGCTCCGGCTGGAGCAGGAGCAGATCCGGCAAGCCCATCGCGACCGCGGCCCCAAGGCCCTTAAACCGCTAGCTGATGCGCGGGCCAACCGGCTGCCGACCGATTGGGCGGCCGTCGATATTCCGACGCCCGGCTTCCTCGGCATCAAAGTCCTGGACCGCCTGCCGCTCGAGCAACTGGTGCCGTTCATCGACTGGTCGCCGTTCTTTCACACCTGGGAGTTGAAGGGACGATACCCCCAGATCCTCGACGATCCCACTCTCGGTGCAAAGGCGAGGGAGCTGTTCGCCGATGCGCGGAAATTGCTCGGCGAGATCGTGGCCAAACAACTCCTGACGGCACGCGGCGTCTACGGCTTCTACCCGGCCAACAGCGTGGGGGACGATATCGAACTGTACGCCGACGAGTCCCGGAGGACGGTCCTGACGACCTTTCATACGCTCCGGCAACAACTGGAGAAACCCGAAGGCCAGTACAACCTGGCGTTGGCCGACTTCATCGCGCCCAAGGACTCGGGGCGGCTCGATTACCTGGGAGCCTTTGCGGTGACGGCGGGAGGCGGGATCGAGGCGCTGTGCGAGCGTTTCGAGCGGGACCATGACGACTACAATTCGATCATGGCCAAGGCTCTGGCCGATCGGCTGGCCGAGGCCTTCGCGGAATGGCTGCACAAGCGAGCCCGCGAGGATTGGGGCTATGGGAAGTCCGAACGGTTGACGAACGACGATTTAATCCGTGAACGGTACCGCGGCATCCGCCCGGCGCCGGGCTATCCGGCCTGTCCCGACCACACCGAGAAACGGTTGCTATTCGACTTGCTCCAGGTCGAGAAACACGCCGGCATCTGCCTCACCGAGACCTTCGCCATGTATCCGGCCGCGTCCGTCAGCGGCCTTTACTTCGCGCATCCGCAGGCGAGATACTTCGCGGTCGGCAAGATCGGGCGAGACCAGGTATTGGACTATCAGGCCCGCAAGAAGATGCCCCTCGCCGAGATCGAGCGCTGGCTTGCTCCCAACCTGAACTACGATCCGGCTTAGTCGCTGCTGAGAAAGCAGCGAACAGCGAGCAGCCAATAGCGTTCAGCAATCAGACGTCAGCTATTAGCGGTCAGCCGTCTGAGGAATTGCTTGAAGAATCGGTGGCGCGGGGCCTCGGGAGGAGAGCGTTACGCCGTCACGTCCTGGGCCGCGCACGGCGACAAGCGGGGATTGGTGATCGCCGCGGCCAGCGCCGTTTTGATCCAGCGATACCGTTCTTCCGCCCAACGGTTGAAGCGGTCTTCGTCCGGAAACATCAGGTCCCAAGCCCGGACCGCGTCCAACAACAGCAACTGATGCGGAAGATTGTGCCCCGGGAAATAGACGACCAGTACAGCCGAGTTGCCGGTCAAGCTGATGTCCAGGAAGGTATGCAGCATCGTAGAAGAGGGGAGTGGCACGTCGCGGGAGGCGGCCTCGACGATGGGCCTGTACAGGCGGTTCAGGAATTGCGAGATCGTCTCATAGGGAGTTTTGGTCTCCAGCAGGTGCCGGTTCGGCGCCTCTCCGATGAGATGCTCCGTCAGATAGTCGACGGCTTCCCATGCCGGCATTGCGCCGGACGCGACGATGGCTTCGCAGACATAGCCGAGCCAGTTTCGGGTGATGTCCGCCCGCTGTTCGATGGACGTTCGTTCCACGCTCCGCTCCTCTTCCATCCGACGGCCGATCCGCTAGGCGGCTGCAGGTCAATGCCCGTAGCGGTTCATCGACGAGAGCGGCGGGATCATACCGATCTGCGAGCCGATGGTCAATGCGAAATGGAAACGTTATTGAGGAAGAATGGGCCGGTTGGCGAGATCGGCATACCGCTCGTGAATCTTTTTCACGTCCTCCATAGATGCCAGGAAGACGTCCAGGAGATCGGGATCGTAATGTTCCCCGCGGTGTTTCAACATCAGATCGACCGCATGATCCATCTCGAAGGCCGGTTTGTAGACTCGCTCGGTCGTCAGGGCGTCGAAGGCGTCGGCGATCGCGGCGATCCGGCCCTCGATCGGAATCCCTTCGCCCCTCAGCCCGCGCGGATAGCCGCTTCCATCCCACCGCTCGTGGTGAGTCCACGCAATGACGGCGGCGACTTTCAGTAGCTCCGCATCCGACCCGCTCAGAATGCGGTAGCCGATCTCCGCGTGTTGGGCGATGACGTTGAATTCCTCGGGCGTGAACTTGCCGGGTTTGAGGAGGACATGGTCCGGCGTCCCGATCTTTCCGATATCGTGCATGGGACTGGCCGTGCGGATGAGGTCGCAGCGTTCGGCCGATAGGCCGATCTTGCGCGCGAGAAGCTCGCAGTAGTGGCTCATCCGTTGAATGTGTTTGGCGGTTGAACTGTCTCGGAACTCGGCGGCGATGGCCAGTCGTTGGATCGTCTCCTCCCGAGACAACCGGAGCTCCTTTTCGCTTCGCTCCAGCCACTCGAGGGCTTGTTGCAACGCCATGGTGCGGGTCCGCACAATGTCTTCGAGGTTCTGGCAATGAGCCCGGTTTTCAATCTCTAGTCGTCGGCGCCGGAAGGCGTTGGCGACGTTGATGAGGACCTCGTTCGCTTCGAAGGGCTTGATGATATAGCCGAAAGCCCCCATGTCCAGCGCGGCGTTCGCCAGGACCGGGCTGTCGAGTCCGGTCACCATAATCGCAGCGGTGTGGGGATATTCGGTCAGCACATGCTGCAAGAGATCCATGCCGGATTCCCCCGGCATGTTCACGTCGCAGAGGATCAGCGCGAACGTCCGCTCTTTCAACTGCCGCCGCGCCTCACGGGCGTCGGCGGCCAGGGCGACCGGGTAGCCGTGGGTCTGGAGCATGTATCCCAACAGGCGGCGGATCGGTTCCTCGTCGTCGACCACTAAAATGTTCTTTTCATCGATCAGAGACTGGTAACCGTTGAAAGGGATCGACGTTGGCATACGGCTTCCGTTCGGTCGGTCGTGCGAGTTGGATCAGGGATGACGGTCTGCCCCGTTATCGGTCTTGCGGACGAAGCCTTGAGCGTGAAACCCCGCCGGATGGGTCAAATACAGGTGCACCTTTTGTGCCAGTATAGAGATTGCCAATTGGTTTTCAAGAAACTTTTGAGAGTTGTCGGCAAGCCTGTGCGAACGTCTTCAAAACGCGAGACGGCAGATTGGTTCTTGCTTCTTCCCGCCGAACAAACTACTCTGGCGTATGCCTTATGTGTTCCCGCATGAAGACCTCTTTGTGTACACAATTAGCCTGCTGATCGCCGGTCTCGTGTACATCCGGGTACGGCTTGTCCGCAGCCGTCGGGCGCGGACGGATCGGCGCCGGTCGCGTGGCTAGCGGGTCTCATTTGCGCCGCCGGTTTCGTTGCTCTTTCTCCGATCCTCTTCTATAATCCGCTTCCTTGAAACAGGAAGGGGTGCCGGGTATGAGCGGGGGCATGGGGTTGATCCGCATCGACGGGCGGGGGAAAGACCAGGTCCGGCCCGTGACCATCAACAGAAACTTCAATAAATATGCCGAAGGCTCGGTGCTGATTCAGATGGGGGAGACCAAGGTGATCTGCACCGCATCCGTGGAAGACAAGGTCCCTCCTTTTCTCAAAGACAAGGGCAGGGGCTGGGTGACAGCCGAATACGCCATGTTGCCGCGCGCCACGCATGAACGTTCTCCTCGAGAAGCGGTGAAGGGCAAGCAAGGGGGCCGCACCCTGGAAATTCAACGGCTGGTCGGGCGGGCGCTCCGCGCTGTCACGGATATGACGCAAATGGGGGAGCGCACGATCTGGATCGACTGTGATGTCATCCAGGCCGACGGGGGGACCCGCACCGCGTCCATCACCGGATCGTTCATCGCCCTGGCGGATGCGTTTGCGGTGCTCAAGAAGCAGGGTTTGATCAAGAAGTGTCCGCTGCTTGATTACCTGGCGGCGGTCAGCGTGGGCAAGGTCGGCGGGGAGATCATGGTCGATCTGGCCTATGAAGAGGATTCGCTGGCCGAAGTCGATATGAACCTCGTTATGACCGGGCAGGGACGGTTCGTGGAAATCCAGGGAACAGCCGAACGGACCCCGTTCGAGAAGAGCGATATGGATGAATTTCTGGCGCTTGGCTGGAAGGCCATCCAGGGCCTGGTCGAAATGCAGAAGGAATTGGTGGGGAGCCTGGAGTAACGGGAAGGACGTCATTGGTCAATGGTCATTTGTCAATCGTGTGACAAGAACACCCTTCTTCCCATTGACGAATGACGTTTGACCATTGACGATGATCAAGGAATTGGTGCTGGCGACGCGCAATAAAGACAAAGGAAGGGAGCTCACGGCGTTGCTGGCCGATTTGGGTGTCGTGATCAGGACTTTGGTTGAATTTCCCGATGCTCCCGAGGTGATCGAAGACGGGGAGACTTGCGAAGCCAACGCTGTGAAGAAGGCCGTCGCCATCGCCCGCTACACAGGGCTGCCCGCCGTGGCCGACGACACGGGATTAGAAGTGGAGGCATTGGGCGGCCGGCCGGGGGTCTATGCGGCGCGGTATGCGGGCGAGGATGCGACGTATGAAGACAACTGGCGCAAGTTGCTGCGGGAATTGGAGGGTGTTCCTCGGGAGAAGCGCTGGGCGCGTTTCGTGACCGTGGCGGCTCTGGCCGAGCCGAACGGCTCGGTCCGCACCGAGACCGGATCGCTCGAAGGGTTCATCGCGGAGAAGCCGGCCGGGACCGAGGGGTTCGGCTACGACCCGGTGTTCTATGTGCCCGAACTGGGAAAAACGCTGGCCGAACTCTCCAGCGACGAGAAGAACCGAATCAGCCATCGAGCCCGAGCCTTCGCCAAGGTCCGCGAAATTCTCATGAGGAATGTGGAATGAGGAATGTGGAATGGCGGAACAGAACAGCAAGGAATTTCGCATGGCTCATTCCTCATTCATAATTTCTCATTCCTAATTTGCGGAAGACGTCGGGGCGTAGCGCAGCCCGGTAGCGCGCCTGCTTTGGGAGCAGGATGTCGGAGGTTCAAATCCTCTCGCCCCGACCAAACCGCACTTCGTGCGAACCGCGCGCGGATAAACGCCCCCAAGTGTTCCGGTGCTTGCTCGACCCGGAGCCCTTGTGATGAGTCTTGGCGACGGGATAAACACCTCAAGTGTTTCCGAACCGGCCGGGCCAAAAGGCCAAATCCTCTCGCCCCGAGCAAGCGTTGCAGGCAGCGAGTTGTGAATTCTGAATACTGAGTTCTGAATGTTGAGTTAAAAAAGGCCGGCCCGCTCTGTCTTGCGCCTTTCACGGTCATCATCTTTCGGGTCCGAATTACAATTCAGAATTCATCATTCATTCATAAGTTTTCAGACAGTCCGCGCCCGTAGCTCAGTCGGATAGAGCAACAGCCTTCTAAGCTGTGGGTCGCAGGTTCGATTCCTGCCGGGCGCGCCAACCTTTCTTCGACTTCTCTTCAACGGCTGGCCTGGTGCACTTGCTCAAGGCAGAGGCCACGTCCTCCGGCATACAGCGAGCGCCGTTCGCGGGCCGAGACACGACGCCATTGATTTGACCGTGGCCGAGGCGTAAGGTAATGGCTATTCCCGTCGCGCACAGGGAGGTAGGGTATGGGACCGACCAAGGTGATCATCAAGGGCGACGCCCTCTACGACGCAAAAACCGGCAAGTTGATTCAAGGCGGGCTTGCCGACCGCCGAGCGATGGAAGCGTACGCGGCGCGCCATTACATCGTCCTGCCGGAAGTGGACAAGGCGGGTAAGCAGTGGGAATGGGAAGGCCGGCCGGTCTACTGTCTGCGCGGGGTACGCTACGAGTCGCTGGATGATCAGCCGCTCCACCTGGCCCGTTGCCCGGACTGCGGAGGTATGGGCGTCAGGATCGACGAGATCACTGTGGAATCCGATTGCATCCGCTGCGTGGCCTGCGGGCATGAATTTGACGCCCGACTGGAAATGATGGAGACCTGATCGGTTCCGCCGGCGCCGGAGTCCGCCTCACATCCGTTCCTCGTCCAACTCGATAATGTCCGCCAAAGTAGTCGCAGGGGGAGATGCTCGACCGGCACCCCGCGTTTGGCGGCCGCTTCGGCCAAGCGTGACCGGAAGCGCTGCCGCGCCGAGTCGTCTTTTGGTCCGGCCGTGAGACTGCGGGGGTACCGCGGTATGCTTACGAGCGCTCTCTCTGCTTGATGCAGGAGGCACTGTCTCATCGCCCGCGCGGGGGCGCTACCTGCGCCGGTTCCCGACCCTTGAACTTGCCCGTAGAGGTCAGTATGGTAAAAGGCGTTTCCACCTCAAGGGTACGATCCGTTCATACACCTGTGATCCATAGAGGAAGGAGGGAGAGTTATGGGACTGCGATTGGGAGATGACGCGCCGAATTTCACGGCGGAGACGACCGAGGGCAGGATCAATTTCCACGAATGGTTGGGGAACAGTTGGGGGATTCTCTTCTCGCATCCGAAGGATTTTACACCGGTCTGTACCACCGAACTGGGCTACATGGCGCGGATCAAGTCCGAGTTCGAGAAGCGGAACGTCAAAGTGATCGCGATCAGCGTGGACCCGCTGGACGCGCACAAGGGGTGGACCAAGGACATCAACGAAACCCAAAACTGCACGGTCAATTTCCCGTTGATCGCCGATCCGGAGAAAAAGGTGGCGATGCTCTACGACATGATCCATCCCAACGCGCTGGACAATATGACGGTGCGGTCGGTGTTCGTCATCGGACCTGACAAAAAGATCAAATTGATGATTACCTATCCCGCTTCGTGCGGCCGGAACTTCGACGAATTGTTGCGGGTGGTGGATTCGCTTCAGTTGACGGCCAAATATAAGGTGGCGACGCCGGTCAACTGGAAGGACGGGGAAGACTGCATCATCACGCCGGCGGTGAACGACGAGGAGGCCAAGACGCTCTTCCCAAAGGGTTTCCGCGCCGTGAAACCCTATCTGCGCTACACGCCGCAGCCAAACAAGTGAAATATTTCGTCCTTACCCGACCCTCCCCATTCAGGGGGAGGGTCGGGGAGAGGGTCAGACGAGCAAGAGGCCGACCGCTCTGGCTTTCTGCCAGGCGGTCGAGCGTAGCAGCGCATCAAAGACCCGAGGCCCGCCGAAGGGGAAGCGGGCCCGCACGTCGCGGAGCAGAGGATAGCCCTCGCCGCGTTTCGTGCGCGCGGGCGTCGCGGTCCGGATCAACGTCGCTAGCCACTCGGCTTTGCCGGGCGAAAGTCTGACGTCGGCATCTTCGACTCGATTGGGCAGGATCAGCCGGGAGCGAGTGCGACCGCGTCGCTCGATGACCGGCTCGCCTCCGACCCAGACAAGCCGCCGCTCGGCGGTCGGGTCATCTTCTTCGCGCGATCCTTCCGCAAGGGCCCGGTCCACCCAATCCCACGGCACCTTGGGCCGCGGGACCGGCCGGTCGAACCACCGGCGCACATCGGCGGTGAGTCCCCGTCCTTCCATGTAGTTGAACAACGCGTGGCGCAGTCCTTCGCCCAGCCAGGCGGGCGCCCGGCCGGTCCGATCTTCGTGCGTCAGATCGTTTTCCGCAAACCCGCCGAAAGACGGACCGGTGATGCGAATACCGTGGGCTTCCGGAGCCAGCCCGATCGGGCTATGGGCCGTCGCGGTGAACTTGTGCCAGAAGGCGGACTGAATCAGTCCGGCGGCGAACAGTTGGCGGACTCGCTCGAGGCTCTCCACGGTTTCTGCGACGGTTTCTCCCGGGCAGTCGTACATCAGGTAAGCATGGACGAGGACGCCGGCCTGCCGAAACGCGTCGGCCACACGGGCCGCCTGCGCGACGGTGATGCCCTTCTTCATCGCCTCCAGCAAACGGTCCGAGGCGGCTTCCAGGCCGGCGCTGACGGCGACGCAACCCGAGGCCGCCAACAACCGGCACAGATCGAGTGTAAAGGCTTCCTCGAATCTGATGTTGCCCCACCACGTGATCGTGACGCCTCGTTCCAAAAGCGTCAACGCCAGCGCCTTGAGACCGGCGGGCGGCGCCGCCTCGTCCACGAAATGAAACCCGCGCCGGCCGGTTTCCGCGATCAGCGCCTCGATCCGATCGGCGAGGACCTTGTCCGGCGCGGCTTCATACCGGCTGATGTAGTCCAACCCCACGTCGCAGAACGTGCATTGTTTCCAGTAACAGCCGTGCGCTACCGTGAGCTTGTTCCAGTGCCCGTCGGACCAGAGCCGATGCATGGGATTCAGCGTGTCGAGGATCGAGAGATACCGGGTCAGCGGCAAGCCGTCATAGGTCGGCGCGCCCGTTTCCGCCATCCCGAAGTCCGGTTCGCGGTTTCCGTTTCGGAAGACCACTCGATCGCTCGACCGCAGGAACGTCCGGCAGAGTTCGGCGTCTTCGCGCTTGCCGGCCAGATGTTCGAGCAGGCAGAGCAGCGGACGTTCGCCGTCGTCCAGCGTGACATAGTCCAGATACTCGAACACGCGGGGGTCTTGGAGCCGTCGCAACTCCGTGTTGGCATAGCCGCCGCCGAGCACCATCGTGACAGATGGGCGGCGCTGTTTGAGCGTCTGGGCGATGCGAAACGCCCCGTAGAGATTGCCGGGGAAGGGGACTGTAAGCCCGATAACCGCCGGGTTTGTCTCTTCAATGTGGCACCAGAGCGCGGTGAGCATCAGTTCGTCGGTCAGACTGGGCGGCGCGGCGAGGGCGTGGAGAATCGGATCGAACGACGAGGCGGACGTGCCGACCTGTTCCGCATAGCGGCTCAAGGCGAATTGCGGAGCGACGGTGGCGCGGACCAAGTCGGCCAGGTCCTCCAAATACAGGGAGGCCAGGCGCCGAGCCCGATCGAAGGTCGGCACGGTCTGCGGCGACGCGACCTGGTCGAGGCCGGCCGAGAATCGAGGACCCTGCGGGAGGAAGTGACCTTGACAGATGCGTGACGCGAGAGAAGGGTCGCGGCCTTGGAGAAAGCTCACGACTGGGTCGATGGAATCCAGATAGGCCCGCTCCAGGGCGAGCATCTGTTGGGCTTCGCCTGGCAAATCGGAATGTAACAGGCGAATCCGATCGAAGACCTGTTCGAGACCGGCCCGTGAGAACAGACCCAGCACCATTTCGAGGCCGATGTCGGCCTGCGCAACCGCGAACCCGCGAGATCGGAGAAAACCGGTCAGATACGCGGTCGAGGGGTACGGGGTGTTGAGTTGGGTCAAGGGCGGAATGAGCAGAAGGAGAGACGGGGTGGTCATGGAATCGGAATATCACATCGATCAGCCTGGCCGCCAGGTCACATCGGGATTGCGCCGGCTCCGACTACACCTGTCCTCCGACTGCTTGGATGAACCTGCGACAAGCTTTCACCAATCCATCCGTATCACGCTGGATGCTGCTTCCCAAGATGAACAGCACGTCGTCGCCGTAAAGGTCGCGCATGTCCTTGATCCGATCGAATCCCATCCGCCCTGCGGCGGTCGGGAAGATCGGCTTGAGACGGCCCCACGGAACGGCGGTCACGGCGGCGATGTGCCGGCACTCGTCCCGGGTGATGGGAAAGTCCAGCCCGAAGGTCGGGTAGATGCTGGCGTCGGCGCCGGCGAGGCGGGGCAGTCGGCCGAACAATACCGGAGGCGCGATGCCGCTGTCGGGATCAACGTAGTACGTGCCCAACATCGCGGGGTGACTGAGGATGGGCAGCCCGATCCCGTCGTCCTGCGCGATGAGGCGGAGCCCGTCGTACCCGGTCAGTCCCGGACAGATCAGCAGCCCGCCCGCCCCGGCTTTTTCGGCGATCAAGCAGCGCTCATGCATCGTCTCCCACGGTCCGCTTACATGGGGTACGTAGAGGCAATTTCGTCCGGTTTCTCGATTGGCTTTGGCGACCGCCTCGGCGCAACGTTGCACTCGTTCGCGAAAGGGACAGAACGGCTGGTCGCCCAGGCTTTGGTCGTCCTTAACGAGGTCGAGCCCGCCGAGCGCAAACTGATAGGCCAGGTCGGCGAGGGCGGCGGGTGAAAGGCCCAAGGGTTTCAGTACGCCGCAGACGAGAGGCCGGTCGGGAACGTCGACCAACACGCGCAAGCCGATCCGGCCGAAGCGGGGGCCGGGCCGTCCTTGCAGGACTTGTTCGGGGAGCGAGATCTCTGTCACCCGGACGCCCGGCTTCAGGCTGCTGATTCCAAAGACCACGTTGAGAAGTTGCGAACAGTCGTCGGTCAGCAGCTCAACGGGAAAGCTGATCACGGCCTCGTGCCGGTCGGCGCCGAGAGAACGGAAACCTTCGATCCGTCCAAGAATCTCGTCGCGAATCGTGCCGGCCGGCAGGATTTCCTCCGGCGCTTCCACCGTCTGATCGATGCAGATCAGATCCGCCTTGGCCCGAGCTTCCGCCTCCGGACCTCGCACGTGGTAGGCGACATGAAAGCGTGTTCCGGAGAGTGTTGTCTGCGGATCGGAAGTCATGGCATTGTGCCTCAGCGGTCGCGTCAGTCGCGAAAGCTGGGACGGATACGCCAAGCGTACCCTGGAAACGGGGCGGATGTCAGCTTTTGACGGTTCGAAGTTTGGGTGCTACACGTTAAACTGGGTGATGCGGGAGGCGACGATGGCTGCTTTATCGAAAGAGCCGCAGGCTTCGACCGGGATGCATGCTCCCTCCACAACGGTTCTGGTGGTGGATGACGAGCGGGCGATCTGCTGCCTGACCGGATGGATGCTGGAAAAGCAGGGTTACCGGGTCCTGCGGGCGGTTGATGGAGAGGAAGCCATCCGAACGTTTCAGGCTCATGCAGGAGCTGTTCATCTCCTGGTGGCTGATATTGTCATGCCCCGCATGAGCGGCCCCGTGCTGGCCCAGCAGCTTCGGGTCCTGTGCCCGACCCTCCCGGTCCTCTTTACGTCAGGGATCGTCTCGGCGAAAAACTTCGAAGGGATCATGGGCGGCTGGTTTCTTCCGAAGCCGTACACGCAAGAGGTGTTGGCCGAAAAAGTCCACGAAGTCATCAAACGCTCCGCGTAATATTTTCCCATCGCTCCTGCCTTTGGATCCATCCTAACGGCTGTTTCCCGGTGTCTCCCCGACAAGCTTGGCATTGCTCCTCTTCTTGAATACCTCCGCCAGCAAATGAGCGGTCCGGCTGGTCGCAAACCGCGCGCCGTGCTATAGAAGTGAGCCAACGAACGGAGGCGGATATGCAAATGAAGGGCATATGGCTCATTGGGTTGTTCATGATGGCATGGCCTTGCATGGTGTCGGCGCAGATCGACGAGAGCAAGCTGGTCGATCTCACCCATCCTTTCGACGAACACACCGTGGCCTGGCCGACGAATAAGCCGTTCTCATGGGAGAAGACGTCGTGGGGCATGACGCCGGGCGGGTACTGGTACGCCTCCGCCGACTTCGCTACCTCGGAACACGGCGGGACGCACATCGATGCGCCGATCCATTTCGGCCAGGGCCGTCTGCCCGTGGACGAGATTCCGCTGCGGAAACTGGTCGGTCCTGCTGTGGTGATCGACGTCACGAAGGTTGTCGAACAGGACCGGGACTACCGGTTGACGGTGGCGGACATCGCGGCCTGGGAGCGGCGTCACGGGCGCATCCCCGACGGCGCGATCGTTGTCCTGCGAACCGGGTGGGCCAGGTATTGGCCGGACCGGAAAAAGTATTTCGGGACCGACACGCCGCATGATCCCGCGACGCTTCATTTTCCCGGTTTCTCGAAGGAAGCCGCGGAATTTCTGCTCACGGAGCGAAGGATCGACGGTGTCGGCATCGATACGGCCAGCATCGACTATGGGCAGTCCCGCGATTTCATCGTGCACCGGATTCTCAACGGCGCCGACGTATATGGCCTCGAAAACATCGCCAACCTCGACAAGCTGCCGCCCACCGGGGCCATGCTGATCGCGCTGCCGATCAAGATCAAGGGCGGCACCGGCGGGCCGGTGCGGATCATCGCCATCCTGCCGTAGCGGGGGCTAAGATCCCCGTGCACGAGCCGCCCGGACGTGAAGTCGGCCGGCCAGGTCGATGAACGGGGCGGTCATGGCCACGACGGCCAACAGGAAGAGCGGCCAGTTGAACCCTACGGGCCTCACGGTGTTTATCGCTTCCATCCCCTCGGCCGCTACGCTGATCGCGTCAGCCATAAACACATAGAGTGCCAGAGCCACGCCGAAGAGGCTCAGGCCCCAGGTCCAGCGCCGGGGTCTGAGCGCCGGTTCCACTTGCTCGGCCCGGCAAAGCAGAGTCCCGCCCGCGATCATGACGAGCGCGATGGTCGCCGGCGCCAACACCGGCCCCCACCAAGGCAGAGGGATCAGGAACAAGATGTCCCAGTCCAAGGGTGACCGGGGCCAGCCGCTGATCACGTGCAGAAAGACATAGTACAGAATGTCCCAGATTCCGAAAGCGATCAGGAAGCAGCCGAAACGACTTCGGCTCGTTCGGCCGGCCAGCCATGCGACGGCGGCAAGCATCACTAACGTGGCGGCTTCCCTGACGAACTCGACCCAAAGCAGATCGGCGCGCACAGGAATCGGGTGCGGCCGGTATGGGTCCACGCGACCGACAAGGGTACGCAGATAGAACACCGTCGCCGATTCGGCCCACGCCATTCCGGCTGTATAGAGAGCCAGCATGATCCAGCGTGGCCGGGTATCCATGGCAGGCGCACATCCAACGGGAAGCCGCACAAAAATTCTATCCTACTGTTGACTGGCAGTGCAGAGCCTGCGATTCGCGACGCGCGTTCGCCTCTTACGGGTCGCCCGGCGTAGATGGAGTCTGAGGGTTCGGTGGCGCCGGACGGTCAGATGGCGTCATCCGGAAGCAGGCGCGGCTTACCGGTGGAATCTTTTGAGGATTTGAACTCGAAATGCAAGGACGGGTGATCGGGATCGATAGAAAAGCGGAACGTCGTCTCGCCCGTGATGTGCTCGCCGGAGCGGGATTTGCCTTTTGGATAAAACTTGAACGTGAGATGTCCGCGCCGCTCCTGCGTCTGGTCGTCGGATTCGACCGAGCCCTGCAGATCCAGGTGGTCGTGAAACGCGTCCAACGCCCTTCCCGCCAGCTCATAGAGCAAGGTGTCGGCGATGTCCGAATCAAAGTGCAACGAGTTCGGACGGTCATCAGCCCAGGCGGGCAGGGCGGCGAAGCAGAAGGCGGCGAGAAAAATCAGCTTGATCGGCATGGCGGCAGTCTAGTCCTCCTTGCCGGGCACGGTCAAGAGAGACGGCTAGGTTGGCTCTACGGTCGACCGGCAATCGCGGGAAACTGTTCCTTTCGGTTGACCATTGACGAATGACGATTGACGAAGGTTACGCCGGCACGAACTTCAGCGCCGCCGAGTTGATGCAATACCGCAGCCCGGTCGGCGGCGGGCCGTCTTTGAACACGTGTCCCTGGTGGCCGTCGCACCTTGCGCAGTGGACTTCGGTCCGCGGCACGAACAGTTTGAAATCGGTTTTGGTCCCGATGACGTGGGGCGCGATCGGCTGCCAGAAGCTGGGCCAACCGGTGCCGCTGTCGAACTTGTGTTGCGACGAGAACAACGGCAGGTCGCAGCCCGCGCACAGATACACGCCGGGCTCCTTGTTGTCGTGATAGGCGCCGGTAAACGCCCGTTCCGTCGCCTCGTGCCGCAGCACCTGGTACTGCTCGGGCGTGAGCAGTTTCCTCCATTCGTCGTCCGACTTGACCACCTTGACGATCTGCGCCGGAATCGACACCGCTTTCACGGGTTTCTTCTGATCCATCGCCGGGCCCTCCTATTTTCTGGCTCTTCCGGATCTTGTGTGGGTATAGAACTCTGGGACATCCCTCGCCCCCGCTCTGCGGGAAAAAGGGTGCGGGTGAGGGGGAGATCGGCATGGGGCCGTGACCTGTTCAGAAACATCGTGGGCCTCCATGGGCATCACAGTCTTGTCCACCAACCCCGGCGTTCACCCTCATTCTCCCCTCTCCCCTCAAGGGAGAGGGAAAAAGAAAGACCCACACGATTTCCTGAAGAACCTATTTTCTTATGGAAAAGCATGGTGCTGCCGGTTTGGTTCCGTTGATTCTTACACGGTCTTTTCGAGCGTACGGCCGCGACCTGCTGAAAGGATAAAGCGACAGGCTCGCACCTTAGGCAAGTCTCGCGACTCGCGCGAACTGCCCGACGCGCGGTGTCCCAGATGTGAGTAGCTTACCGATTTGTTCATTCTTTTGCCAGACCGATCGGATCGGGTTTTTGTCAAGCGGAGCGTCGCTTGACTTCGTCGCAGGCAAGTGGCACCAGTATTGATCCCTGACTGGAGGAGCCAATGAAAACCCGCTGCGAGTGGGCGAAGACCGAGCTGATGACTCGGTATCACGACGAGGAATGGGGCATGCCGGTCCACGACGATCGGCGGCTGTTCGAGTTTCTGATTCTTGAAGGCGCTCAGGCGGGATTGAGCTGGGAGACGATTCTGAAAAAGCGGGGCGCGTACCGCGCCGCCTTCGATGGGTTCGACGCCAAAGCCGTAGCCGAGTATGACGGGAAGAAAATCCGGCGGCTGCTGACCGATCCGGGCATCGTCCGCAACCGGCTCAAGATCGCGGCTGCGATCGACAACGCCAAAGCCTTCCTGCAAGTGCAACGGGAGTTCGGCAGTTTCGACGCCTACGTCTGGCAATTCGTCGGCGGCAAACCCAAGGTCAACCGCCGGCGGTCGCTGAAGGAGATTCCCGCCCGTACGCGTGAATCGGACGCGATGAGCAAGGACCTCACACGACGAGGATTTCGATTCGTCGGCTCGACCATCTGTTATGCCTTCATGCAGGCGGTCGGGATGGTCAACGACCACACGGTCCGCTGCTTCCGGTACAAGCAGCTACGTTCCCGGGTGTGAGACGACGCCGACGGGGATGGCTGGGAACGGCTGAGCCTGGTCATGACAGCGCATGGCCGGGCTCTGTGTTCCGTCACGCCGGCAGACCGACCGCCGGTTCGACGCCTTCCGTCGGTTCGCGAGCGGCGGAGGTGTCAGGCCGCGACGCGAACGCGGCCTGCAGCACTTCCTCGATCTTCTCCACCAGAATGAACTCAAGATCCTGCCGCACTTCTTCCGGCACGTCCTTCAGGTCCTTCTCGTTGGCCTTGGGCAGGACGATGCGCTTGATGCCGGCCCGGTGCGCCGCCAGGATCTTTTCCTTGATCCCGCCGACCGGCAGCACCAACCCGCTCAGGCTGATCTCCCCGGTCATGGCCGTATCGCTGCGGACCGGCGTGCCGACGTAGGCCGACGCCAAGGCCGTGGCCATCGTGATGCCGGCGGACGGGCCGTCCTTAGGGATCGCGCCGGACGGCACATGAATATGGACCCCGTTCCGCTTGAAGCGGGAGATGTCCAGCCCCATCGCCTCGGCATGGGCCCACAGGTAGCTGCGCGCCGCTCGCGCGGATTCCTGCATCACGTCGCCCAACTGTCCGGTCAGCGTCAACTCGTGACTGCCCGGGAGCAGGCTGGTCTCGACGTACAGCACGTCTCCGCCGGTCGGCGTCCAGGCCAAGCCCGTCGCCACGCCGGGCGGAAGCTGCTTGCGCGCCTCTTCGGGCATGAACCGTTCGGAGCCGAGCCAGTCGTTGAGCTGCTCCTTTACAATCGTGACCGGCTCGCGCGGGTGGTCGTCCGGCTGATCGGCGAACTTCAACGCCACCTTCCTCGTCAACCGGCCGAGCATCTGCTCCAGTTGCCGCACGCCCGCCTCCCGGGTGTAGCGGCTGATGATGTGCTCGATCACGTCGTTCGGCAACGCGACGAGTTCCGGTTGCAGGCCGGCTTCCTTCAGCCGCCTCGGCCAGAGATAGCGGACCGCGATCTCCAGCTTTTCCCGTTCGCTGTAGCCCGGCAGGCGGATCACTTCCATCCGATCCAGCAGAGGCTGGCTGATCGGATCGAGCGTGTTCGCCGTCGTGATGAAGAAGACCTTCGACAGATCGAACGGCAGATCCAGGTAATGATCCCGGAACGTGTGATTCTGCGCCGGGTCGAGGATTTCCAACAGCGCGGCCGCCGGGTCGCCCCGGAAGTCGCGGCCCATCTTGTCCACTTCATCCAGCATCAGCACCGGATTGTTCACGCCGGCCCGACGGATGGCCTGAATGATCCGGCCGGGCAACGCGCCGACGTAGGTCCGACGGTGGCCGCGCAGTTCGGCTTCGTCGTGGACGCCGCCGAGACTGAACCGCTCGAAAGTCCGGCCCATCGCCCGCGCGATGGACTGGCCCAGGCTGGTCTTGCCCACACCCGGCGGGCCGACCAGACAGAGGATCGGCGCTTTCGCGCCGGGATTGAGTTTCAACACCGCCAGGTGCTCGACGATGCGTTCCTTGACCTCTTTAATCCCGTAATGGTCCTCATCCAGGACCTGGCGCACGCGGGCAAGATCGAGGCTGTCTTGCGACGCCTTTTTCCAAGGCAGCTCGAGGACCAGCTCCAGATAGCTGCGGATCACCTGATGGTCCGGCGAAGCCGGCGGAATCTTTGCGAGCCGCGCGACCTCGCGTTCTGCTTCTTTCCGCACGTGGTCGGGAAGATCGGCCTCCTGGATCTGCTTCTTGAGGTGCGCGACCTCGCTTTCTTCGCTCTCCGATTCGCCCAACTCCTGCTGGATCGCCTTCAACTGCTCGCGCAGGATGTACTCGCGCTGCGTCTTGCCGATCTTGGCCTGGGCTTCGCTGGCGATTTTCTCGCGCAGTTGGAAAATCTGAATTTCCCGCGACAGAGCGGCGTAGAGTCCGCGGAGCAAGTCCGACCGGGTCTGCGCTTCCAGCAACTGTTGCTCCCCTTCCACGGTGAGGTTGAGGAACGACGCGATACGATAGGCGAGCGCCACCGGGTCGTCTTCATTCCGTAGCGCCGTGACGGCTTCCTGAATCCCGGGCGATTGGATGAGCTTCGGCAGATCCGTCATGAGGTCCTGGATGGCCCGATGCAACGCCTCCACCTCCGTGCCGGAATCCTCCGCCACCGGCGAGTGCCGGACGCGGGCGAGCATGAAGGGCTCGGTCTGTTCGAGTTTCAACAGCACGGCACGGTCGAGTCCCTGAACCAGCACATGCAGGACGCCTTCCGGCGCGCGGCCGACTTGCTTGATGACCGCTTTCGTCCCGATGGGATAGAGATCGTCGAGACCGGGCTCTTCCGTCTGCGGATCGCGTTGAGCCACGATCAGAAGCGTCTTCTCTTCCGTCTTCATGGCCGCTTCCACCGCGGCGACGGACCGCGCCCGCCCGACCGTCAGAGGCATCATGACGCCGGGAAACAGGACGGTGCGTTTGATCGGCAGGACGGGCAATTGCAGCAGGACCGCTTCATCGTTCATGGGTTTCCCTCCGCGTGGCTGTCAAGTATTGAGACTGCCGACAACGGCACACATGTGACGCGCTCAGCAGCAATGAACATCAGATAGCCACCGGTTCGCGTGAGTCAAGTTGAGCTCAATTTCAGCTTGTCAGCCGGCGATGCGTGCGAGCGGAGCGCCGCGGGATTCTGCTCTTCAGCCGGTCGCTCAGCGGTCGATGAAAAGGCCGCCAGCCCGATCCAAAATGATCCGCCCGTTGCCTCGCCGTTCCCGGTCTATGGAGGGCGGCGTGGGGATCAGCATGTACTCGTCGTTCCCGGCCAGATCGAAAAAGCCGCTCACGCTGTGATCCGAGACCATGCCCATGCCGTCGGGAACGGCATAGCGATCGCGTCCGCCCTCTTCGACGAAGAGACTCCACGAACGGTGGTCGGCGCGGCCGAGGCCGGTTGATCGGCGCAAGTCGTAGACGTCGTTGCCTTGGCCTGCGTCGATGAACAACGTGACGCTGCGGTCCCAGGCCGCGCCGTTGTTGTAAAACGGCCCGGTGGAGTCGTAGCGGTCGTCCCCGTGCGAGTCCAGGAACAGCGCGACGCCGTCGTGCGCGCCGGCTGCGTGGCCGTAGCGCGCGGCCGCGTGTTCATCGTCGCCGTCGAGATCCAATTTGATCCCGACGCCGAAGAAGTAGCCGGCCCCTTGCGAGAAATTCGAGCTGCGGTAGCGGTCGTGGCCCTCCGAGTCGATCAGCAAGCCCCAGCCGCCGGCGAGGCTGAGCGCGTGGTGCTCGGTCTTTCTGGAAAAGATCCGTTTGCCGGATCCTGCACCGAGCCCGAAGCAGTCGTACTGGAAAGCCGGATCGCCGGCCTTGGCGTTCGGCGCGTCGGTCGCGTTGTACTCGCTGGGATGCTTCTCGCCGCACTGATAGAAATCGTTCCCGGCCACGTCGAGGACCGCGCCGACACCGGACGGCCCGCCGAACCCGACGGCGTAGCCGTAACTGGTGTAACGATCGTCGCCCGCTTCGTCCAGGAGCAAGCCCAGCCCGCCGATCGCCGCTCCCTGGGTGAAGCGGCTTCCCATGTACACGTCGTTCCCGGCCTTGTCGTAAAGGATGCCCAGACCGGCGAAGCCGGCCCCGCCCGACCCATCGGCCAATTGGTACACATCGTCCCCTGCCAGGTCGACCAGCAGGCCCACGCCGAGGCGGCCCGTGGCGAGCCCCAACGGCGCGGCGCTATAGGTGTCGTTGCCCGCCGCGTCGATGACGACACTGTTGCCCTGTTCGGCGTCTCCGGCCGAGGCGATTATGCCTCGGTACGTGTCGTCGCCGCCGAGATCGAGGATGAGGCTGATGCGCGCGTCCACATCGTAGGTGTTGGGTCCCGGTCCGCCGACCACGATCATGCCGTAGGAGGTGGGCTTAGCCAGCAGCACATCTCCCGTCACTCCGGCGGGCGGCGTCGCGAGGGGCCGGCTGTCGCGAACCGCGAGCCGCACCTGTTCAAGCCAGCGGTCGTTGGCCAGTCGGGTCAAGGCCTGGGCCGCCGCGATCAGCGACGCATAGTCCACCTGTTCTTCGAGCAGGCGGACGAAGCGGTAATCTTCCTTGGCTTGCGTCAAGATAACCTCGTTGACCGACGCCACGTGCGGTGTAAACTGTTCGACCGATCGGCCGGCGTGCGCGAAGAGGAATTGCCGGTCCTCCTGGCTGAGATTCCGCAGCGCCTTCTCCCGCAAGTCGGACGCTTGCGCCAAGGCGTCGGTCAGAAAGGTCAGAAGACCGTCAAGGCTGGTTCTGCCGGGAAAGGGCAGGGGATTGAAGAACGCCGCCGTCCGGTCCATCCCAGCTTCCATGACGTCGATCAGCGCCGGCAGGCTTTCCATGCCGGACTCGGCCAGTTCCGCAATCAGGAGCCCCTGGCGCTCCAGGTTGGCAAGGCCCGACCAGGGGTCGGTCAAGCTTATGAGCGTCAGACGCCGCCGGAACGCGCCGGGAACCGCATCGGTGTCGGCCAGCGCCTTGAGCGCTGCGGCTTCTTGGAGGGGAAGATACCGCTCGATGTCGGGCTGAATCTGAAGTTGGACGCGACGCACGACCGATTCACGCATCCGGCTGGCGGGGAGAGGATGGCTCGACGGCCAGGCATGTTGAAAGAAGTTGCAGCCTGTGAGCGTCAGGACTAGAGCGGCGAGGCAGATGCGCCGGATGCTCGAACTCATCTTCCTTCTCGGTTGATCCGCGTTCTGAAAAGAGCGAGTAGCTCGTAGCAAACAGCAAATAGCTTTGAGCTATTCGCTGCTAGCTGTTGGCTAGTTTCGTGCTGCACGGGAAAGCCAATGGCTCATAGGGACTGCTCAAAAAACCGCGGTCAGCCATCAGCAGTCCGCTTACTGCGGTTGACGCGATGCGGGCGCGTGCGTAGCATCGAGCGTTACCATAGCGAATATCACAGGAGACGTCTCATGCGTACACTAACACAACTTTTTACGGGCTTTCTCTGTGTCTGGATGTTTCTGGTTCCTGACGCCGTGGCGGCGCAGGAATCCAAACCGACCGACGAACTGACGAAGCTGGCCGAGGACGTCTTTCTCTTCCGGCACAAAGCGCACAAGGCGCTGGTGGTCGTGACGGCGGACGGCGTGATCGCGACGGACCCGATCAGCGTAGAGGCCGCGACCTGGCTCAAGGCGGAACTCAAAAAGTTCACGGCGAAACCGGTGCGCTATGTCATTTACAGCCACGACCATGCCGACCACATCACGGGCGGCACCGTGTTCGCGGACACGGCCGTTTTCGTCAGCCACTGGAGAGCCAGGCAGGATATTCTGGAAAAGAAGCAAGCCGATACGCCCGTGCCGGAGTTGACCTTCACCGACCGGCTCTTCATCGATCTGGGCGGAAAACATGTGGAGGTGATCCACGTCGGCCGGAACCATTCGGACAACAGCGTGGTGCTCTTGCTGCCTCAGGAACGGTTGCTCTTTGCCGTGGACTTCATTCCGGTGGAAGCCGTCGCCTATCGGCGCATGCGCGATTCCTATCCCGAAGAGTGGATCGAGTCGCTCAGGCGGGTCGAGCAGTTGGATTTCGATGTCCTCGCTCCGGGTCACGGCCCGGTCGGCCGCAAGGAGCATGTGCAGATGTTCCGGGAATACCTCGAAGACCTGTTGAGGGAGGTGCGCCAGGCGGTGTTGAAAGGGATGACCCTGGAAGAAGCCAAACAGACCATCCGCCTGCCGAAATATGAAAAGTGGAACGGCTATCCAGACTGGTTCCTCGAGAACATCGAGGCGATGTACCAGTACCTCTCCATACACTGACGGTCAAATCTCATCCGGCTGGCAGGACGGCTTTCCGTCTGTTGGTGCCACGCACCAGTTTGAATTCGTACATCCGGCATTCGAGGGCGCCGTTGAAGAGCGGGATGCGGCGGGAGGGGGCGAGCCCGATCAGTTTGGGCAGGCGAAGATCGCCGGAAAAGAGATAGGCGGTCCAGCCGGGAAAACGGCGCTTCAACGCGTCGCCGAGCCTCGGATAGAACGCGGCAAGCCGACCTTCATCGCCTATCCGCACTCCGTAGGGAGGATTCGTGACGATCAGGCCGGTGTCGGCCGGTGCGCTTAGGGCCAGGATGTCCGCTTGGGCAAGCCGGACGGAGCCGGCAAGACCGGAGGCTTTCAGGTTGGCTTCTGCGACCCGAACGGCCCCGGCGTCGCGGTCGCTGGCAAAGATCGCCGCGTCAGCCTTGTCACGTTGCTGCGCCCGCCTGTCCTCGCAGAGGCGACTCCAGAGCTTGCCGTCGTAGTTCTGCAGCCGTTCGAAGGCGAAATGCCGGCCGAGGCCTGGCGCGATATCGCGCGCCATCATCGCCGCCTCCATGGGAATCGTCCCGCCGCCGCACATCGGGTCGAGCAAAACCTGCTCCGGCGTCCAGCCGGCAAATTTCAAAATCCCCGCCGCCAGATTCTCCCGCAGCGGCGCCTCGGTCGCGCTCTGCCGCAGGCCCCGCTTGAAGAGCGGCTCGCCGGATGTGTCCAGGTACAACGTCAAGGTCGTCCGGTCGAGAAACGCGTCGATACGGACATCCGGCTGTCGGGTCTCCACGCCGGGCCGTCCTTGACCGATCGCTCTGAATCGATCACAGACGGCGTCTTTGATACGCAGCGTGACGAAGTCGAGGCTTTTGAGAGGGCAGTGTTGGGCGCTGACTTTGACCTTGATCGTGCGGCGCGAAGAAATCCAATCCTCCCAGCGGACCGCCGATGCGGCCTCGTAGATGTCCTGCTCGGTGTGGTAGGGGGCGTCGCAAATCCGCCACAACATGCGGCTGGCGATACGGCTGTCCAGATTCGCACGGTAACACAGCGTGAACGGCCCCGTAAAGCCGATACCGCCCGGCGTCTGAGTCACAGATTGCGCCCCGAGTCCTCGCAATTCTTCCGCGAGCACCGGTTCGAGTCCTCGCGGGCAAGGTGCAAAGAATCGATGGATTGTGCTATCCATGTTGAGCGCGGCTCAGCGGGACGAGCGGGACGTGCGCGACGGACGAGATTGGCCGGTCTTGCGAGTCTCGCTTTTCCCGCCAGTCTCGCAGGCCGGAGCGTTTCGTGGGCAATAGCGGGTCATTATGAAGTACTGCAGTCAATGCGGCGCGCCGGTCATCCGGAAAGTGCCGCCCGGCGACAACCTGCCCCGGTTCGTCTGCGAGGCCTGCCAGGCCATCCATTATCAGAACCCCAAGATCGTGGCCGGCTGCATCCCGGAGTGGAACGGGTCGATTCTGCTTTGCCGCCGGGCGATCGAGCCGCGTTCCGGCCTGTGGACCTTTCCGGCCGGATTCATGGAAATCGGCGAGAGCACGGAGCAGGCCGCGCTGCGGGAAACCCTCGAAGAGGCCCATGCGGACGTGGAGATCGCGTCGCTCTACGCGGTCTTCAGCCTGCCCCATATCAGCCAGGTCTATGTGGTGTTCCGCGGACGGATGAAAAACCCGGAGTTCAAGGCCGGGGCCGAGAGCCTGGAGGTTCAACTGTTCCCGCCTGAAACCATTCCCTGGGACCTGTTGGCCTTTCCGGTCATCCGCGAAACCCTGGCTCGCTATGTGCGGGATCTGGAGCAGGGGTGTTTTACGCTCCATGTCGGCAGCGTCTTACCGCCGATGCGATAGGCATGTTCCATGCCTGCTAATTCAGATTCGGCAAGGTCAGCGTAAACTCCTCCGTCTGGCCCGGATGGAGGAACTTGAAGCCCTGCGGCTCCCGGTAATCCAGGACGATCCCGTCCATGCGCGGCGCGTTCTTTCCTTCCACCGCGACGGTCAGGCCTTCGATGGTCTGAACCTCATCATCCGGCCGTGGGGCGTTCTCCAGCGTGATGCTGAATGCCAGCCGGTTTTCATCGACGTCGCGCAGCGTCAGGCGGACGACGGGATCATCGGGATGTTCGACGATCAACGCCTTGAGCTTTTGAACGGCGGACCAGGTGACGGTCACCATCTCTCCTCACCCCTCACGCCTCACCCCTTACCCTTTACGGTTCGGTCAGGTCTTTGCGGTGCGCGATACAGTGGATGTCGAGTACCTGTTCGGCGCGGTCCACCGAATAGAAGATACGCCAGTCGCCGACCGCGTACTTGGAGAGGCCGGGAAGATCCGGCGTTGCCTGTTCATGGCGCAGGTTCTCGACGTTGGAGGCGAGCCATTTGGTCTTGTCGAACAACCGCTGCGCCATCGGCTTCTCCAGTTCGGCCAGATCGGCGACGACCTCCGGTTTGAAGGCGAGACGGTACCAGGCCATTTCCATCACCACTTGAGGCCGAGTTTGTCCGCGATCTCATCCCCGCTGATCCGCGCCGTGGAGGCGAGAGATGCCTTCAGTCTGGCTCGAACGGCCTCGCCCAGTTGCAGGCCGAGGTCCGGATCGCCGAGCAACTCGCGCAGCCGGTCGTCCACCAACCCTTGCACGAGTTCCTTCAGCTCGACTAGAGTCAGGTCTGATAGTTTGAGCGAAGGATCGGACACGACGACTCCATTTCCGCGTCACAGAATAAGGGGCTGATCGGACCAATTGCAAGAAGCCTCGTGAAGCGTCGGCTTGCCGGCGTCGATCGTAACGCGCGACCGAAGCTACCAGCTATCAGCTCTTAGCTCCGACCTTATCGAGATACGCTTCACGGGATACGGTATTCAGTGGGTCAGAGACCGTTCAGGAGGTCAGAGACCGGTCAAGGGGGAGCAACATGAAACGGTTGCACGGGAAAGTCGCGATCGTCACCGGAAGCAGCAGCGGGATCGGGAAAGCCATTGCGCTGCGCTTCGCCGAGGAGGGGGCCAAGGTCGTAGTGGCCGCGCGGCGAAAGAACCTCTGTGACCGAACGGTGGCGCAGATCCAGGAGCGAGGCGGGAAAGCGGTGGCGATTCCGACGGACGTGACGGATGAGACGCAGGTCGAACGGCTCATCGGCGAAACCGTCGCGCGGTACGGGCGGCTGGATATTCTGGTCAACAACGCCGGCATCGGGGGCGGCGGCCGGATCGCGGAGACCAAAACCGAGGACTTCGATCGCGTGATCAACACGAATCTGCGCGGCACGTTCCTCTGTTGCCGGGCCGGCTTCCGCCAGATGATGACGCAAAAGGGCGGGACGATCATCAACATGTCCAGCGTGGCCGGCGTGCAGGCCTGGGCCGGCACCGGCCCCTACAGCGCGTCGAAGCATGGGGTCATGGCGCTGACCAAGTCGCTGGCGGACGAGGGGCGCGCGTACAACATCAAAGTCAGCGCGATCTGTCCTGGCGGAGTGGCGGACGACCTGGTCGATGCGTCGCCGAAGGAGATCGAGCGGAGCGAGAAGATCAGCCCCTACGACATCGCCGAGACCGCAATCTACCTCGCCACGCTGGGACGGTATGCGGTCGTGCATCAAGTGATCGTGGATCGATTAGGAGCTGACTGGTAAGCTACACCGCCTATCGCGTCATATCCGGGGGAAGAGGGAATCGCCGGCCGATTGTGTTAGAATCTGCACCTACCCTGAGCTTAACAGAGGAGCTATGGTTAGGCCGGATCCACTTCTTGAGGAATTCGAACGAAGCCAACAAACCGGGGGGACCGGGGGCCATCGTGAGAATTTGCGCATCGTCGAGGGCCTCTATGAAGAAGCCAGGGCCCTTGGTATCTTCCCGCTCTCCGATCCCCTCGACGGGATCGAGGTCGATCTCCGCCTCGCCAAGGCGCTCAATGTTCACTCGCCTACTTGAACGGCTCGCCCTGGCGCTCGATCGAGCCCGTATTCCCTACATGGTCATCGGTGGGCAGGCGGTGTTATTGTATGGGGAACCGCGCCTCACCAAAGATATCGACGTCACGCTGGGACTGGATGTCTCCCATCTGGCAGATCTACAAGCGGTTGCGGCCGACCTTCGATTGAAGGTGCTCGTCGAGGCCGAGACCTTCACGCGCCAGACGATGGTCTTGCCCTGCGAAGATCCTGACTCAGGAATCCGCGTGGACTTCATCTTCTCAAATTCACCTTACGAGGCCGTGGCTCTGAAGCGTGCCAAGAGCGTGGCGATAGGCGACGCCCAGGTTCGCTTTGCTGCGCTTGAAGATCTCGTGATTCACAAGGTCGTGGCCGGACGTCCCCGCGATCTGGAAGATGTCGCTCGCCTGCTCCGGAAGAATCCCAAGGTCGATCGGGCGGAAATCGAACGCCGGCTGGAAAATTTTTCAACGGCGTTGCACGAACCCTTCCTCGACCGATGGAAACGGATCGTCGAGCCAGGTCAGCGTTAACCCTCGGCGAGACGACGATCTACCTTGCCATGCTGGGGCGACATGCGGTCGTGCACCAGATCGTGGTGGATCGATTGGAAGCGGAGTGGTGAGCCCTGGTTGCTCCGGCGCCGGGGCACTCATTGCCAGCCGCGTGCAATGGGTCGTACGACCGCACTAACCTTCCCATCCGCTCGGCTGCGCAACTTGTTCCATTCCGAGCTTTGCTCGAACGGAACTTCGAACAGTGCTCGCCGTCGCCAAGGGCGACCGCGTCCGCTCAGGAAGTGCGGGCCCTGAGCCTCCACGCAAGTCGCAAGGCAGGGCTCATCATTCCGCTTTTGTTGGGGTCAGAGTGGGTGGGGAGCGGCTTGTTAATAATCCCCGATGTAGAGGCTGACGGCGAACTTTTGCGGGCTCTCACGAACCAGCAGTTCGAGGAAAGTCCGGATAGGGGTCAGCTCGGTCGAGAGGGAGAAATGCATATCAATCTCGGCGTTGCGAAACCGCCTTGTAAACCCTTTCAGGCTAAGGGCGTGGACTCGTTCGAAGAGCCTCTCGGTCAGAAGTCTGTAGGCTTTCTTGGCAGAAATGATGCGGAACTGGCCCTCCGGCATGCGCTCGAAGATCGGACGAAAGCGATCCAAGTAATCAGGTGAGCGCAGGTGATCGACGATGGCTTCCTCCAGAGATCTCTTCCCTTTCAGCACCGCCAGGGCCCACACGTAGTCGTCGGGAATCAGCTTTCCCACATCAGCGGAACTGAGGTCAGGAACACTCAGGACGAGAAAGACATAAGGCAGTCGTTCTGAATCCTGCCGCTTGAGCGCGTTGTTGATCTTATAGGTGACCAAAGCGAAGCAGTCTTGAGGTTCCAGCCAGACGTAGCGTGGCGCGTCTCGGAACAACGTGCCGTGGAACTTGATGTTGAGCCGGCAGATCGGGCTGTCGTTTCCGTTCAAAAGCCTATAGTCGGTGTCGGTGCGAGAGGGCCGATGGTCTTCAATTTTGAGAACTCTTCCTCCTGTGATGCTTTCGGTCAGCTCCTCAAAGCGTCGCTCGGCGAGTGCCCCGAGGAGCATCTGAGAAATCCCCTGCCGCCTGCCGGCCAAGATTTCGGCGCTGATCGGGTATTCAGCCACTGAGAATCCATGAAGGTCTTTTGCACGCATAGCGGCCGCTTGGCTCTCGACCACACGAGGCTGGAGCCGAAGTTCTGCACTAACAGTCTCCGGTTGGTCCCCATGGAGGACTCTTCCGACTGCGAGGACCAGACGGATTTCGCGGACACTGGGCGCCGAATCGCCGTAGATGTCGCGGAGGATACGGTAGAGACGCTTGAAGTTCCTCAATTCACGTCAGGCGCGGGCTGCGCCCTTCCGGGAGGATCCATTCTTGTGCATGAGGGCCAAAAGCGGCGGCTCGACGAACCTGAACTTGGAACCCTCCAAATAGTCCCTCACGAGCTCGATGGCAATCCAGCGACGCCCGAGGCGCTCGGCTGCTTCACCCGTGACGTTCGACCCAGCGAACGGATCGAGGACCAGGTCCTTGGGGTCGGTGCAGAGTTTGATGAAAAACTCGGGCAGACCGCGGGGGAATCGCGCAGGATGCACCGGGAGCCCCGCTTCGAGGCAGCGCTTCAAGTACTCGCCGTTGGAGTCATTGTTGCCGAGTTCAATCAAATTGGGAGGAATGGCGCCGCCGTGATTACGGTTAAACTTCGGAGTGATGTTATGGCCGCTCGGGCGAGCCTTCACGCGATACCCACGAGCCAGCAGACGCAGCATGTCGTCACTGTATTCTTTCAATACGTTTCGGTTATTGGCCTTGGGCCAAGGCGTCTTGCTCAGCCACCACACTTGGTTCACAGCGCATTTGACGCGAATGCGCCGGACGTTCACCCACTCGGCCGGGGCAGGCAGGGAGCCGGGGTTGTACCAGTAAAAATCTTGCGCGAAGTGGAAGCTGAGACGCTCACAGAGCGCGAGCAACAGGTGATACTGATAGAGACTTCTCGTGGGAGTGCCCTTGTTCCACACTCCACGGATGTCGATCAGGTGGTGTCCCCCTTCTTGTGGACATTAAAAAGGCGTATTCTCTCAGCGCCACAACACTTGGCCCTGGGGAGCGCCATAACCGAGGAGGAATACGCCTATGGGCAGCAAGTCTACACGAGGTTCTGGAGCAGTGGAAGCCTGTCTTGGGCCTGATCTGCTGACCGCCGCGCTGCGCGAGCAGGTCCGCGAGATGATTGTCACCGTGGTGGAGACCGAGCTGACCGAAGTGTTGGCAGTGCCGTATGAGCGGAATGGAGCACGGCGCGGATACCGGCATGGGCGAACATCACACAGCATCGCGACCGGCTTGGGGAGAGCACAGATCGCACTGCCGCGTGCTCGGTTGCTGGAGGACGGACGTGAAGTGGAATGGCGGAGCCACTTGCGGCCGCGGTATCAGCGTCGCGCCCGAGCGGTGGACGCCGCTCTGCTCGGCGCCTATCTAACCGGTGCGAACCAGCGCCGCATCCAGGGGGCGCTGGCCCCATTGCTCCGACATGCGCCGCTCTCCAAGAGCGCCATCTCCCGTCTCGTGGGGCGGCTGAAATCCCTGTTCGAGGAATGGCGTCGGCGCTCGCTGTGTGATGAGCAGATCGTCATGCTGTACCTGGATGCGATCGCACTGCGGGTGCGGGTGGCCCAGAAGGTCATCTCGGCTCCGGTCCTGGTCGTCCTCGGCGTGCGGGCGGAGGGGCAGAAGGTGGTGCTAGACTGGAATTGCTCACCAGCGAGTCGACGTCCGCCTGGGGTGGACTGCTGGAGGGCCTGATTACGCGAGGGCTCCGGCGGCCGCCGTTGTGCGTGATCGATGGGAACCCGGGCCTGCGCGCCGCGCTTGAGGAACAGTGGCTGGGGATCGCCGTGCAACGGGTACCGTCCACTTCTCTCCGGGTTCCACTGACCCATCATCACAGTTCCTCCAGAAGACTCGGCAGATCCCGTGTGCCGTGGAGGATGCGGTGGACCAGGAGGGTCTTGCCCTTGATCTTGTAGAAGACCAGATAGTTCTCGATGACCAGGACCCGGTAACCCAGAGCGGCGAGCCGCTCGTCGTTCGGGATCTTTCCGAGGTAGGGATGGCGCGCGAGGCGATGTAAATCGTTCTCGATCCGATCAGCCAGGGCGACCGCCGGCGGAGGGTTGTCGGCGGCGACAAAGGTCACGATGTCCAGAAGATCCTGTTCGGCGATGGAGAGGAGCCGGACCGCGTCCTTACCTGTGTTCACGGATCCGTTTCCGCAGGGTCTTCATGACCTGACTGAGCGGCCGGCCTCGCTCTCCGGCCGCCACCCGCGCTTCGGCCGCCGCCAGCTTGCCGTACAGCTCGAGTTTGCGCTGCAGCTCGGCATACTGCGCCAGGGACATCAGCACCATATCCCCTTCTCCGTTCTTGGTGATGAAGACCGGCTCACGGCTTTCGTGAACCAGCGCAGACAACTGGTTGGCCTTGTTGCGCAGATCCGAAATGGGTTTGATGATCGGCATTAGGCTTCTCCTATCACAATTGTGAGACAATTTTGATAGAGGGGAGTCTACTACGATCGCGGTCCAGAGACAACGGAACTGTTTCCCATATGGTTCCGATGAACCTGCGGCTCTCTCTGCTCGTGAAAATGTCCCCCCACCCAACCCTCTCTCCCATTCTAGGGGAGAGGAGACAGGTAAGGGGGAAGCTGATGGCTGACGCTGACAGCTATTTTCCACACGGGCAAGGAAGAGAGGACGCGTTCATGGACGAACGGCATGGCAGGGGACATGATCCATGAGACCCTTTGCGAACCGCGCTCAGTCCCGCTTCTCTTGTTTCCAATAGATCAACCGCGCGCCGGGGCGGAAGGTCAGGTAGTACCAGATCCATTCGGACATGACCCGGAAGCGGTTGCGGACGCCGATCAGGAAAAAGATGTGGACGACGCACCAGATGAGCCAGGCGGGCAGGCCGGACAGTTTGAGCGGCCCCAGTTGCGCGATGGCTTTGGCCCGTCCGATCGTCGTCATCATGCCGCGATCGACATAGCGAAACGGCTCGCGCCGGTCCTGAGGAACGCCCTTCGCGATCACCCGCGCGACGTAGCGCCCCTCCTGCATGGCCACCGGCGCGAGGCCGGGCAGAGGTTTGCCGTCTGCTCCGAGGCAGCAGGCGGCGTCTCCGATGACGAAGATCCAGGGATCGTCCGGGATGGTGAGGTCGGCGCGCACGATGGCCCGCCCGGCGGAATCGACCGGGGTCTTGAGGGACTGGATGAGCGACGAGGCGGTGTTGCCGGCGGCCCAGATGACGTTGGCGGTTTCAATGAACTCGCGGCCGGTTGAGACTCCCTGCGGCGTCACGTCCACGACCTTGGTGTTCAACATGACCGTGACGCCCATGGCCTGCAGCGCCCATTGCGCCTTGGCGCTCAACAGCGGCGGATAGGCCGAGAGGATCCGTTCGGTTCCTTCGAGCAGCAGAATTTTCAGATTGGCTGAGCGGAGGGAGGGATAGTCCGGCGTCATGGCCTTGCGCCCGATCTCCGCCAGGGCCCCAGCCAGTTCCACGCCGGTCGGGCCTCCTCCGACAATCACGAAAGTCAGATACCGTTGCGCTTCGGCCGCGCCTTTCAGTTGTTCCGCCTTCTCGAACGACAGCAGCAGCCGCTCGCGCAGTGTCAGAGCATCGGTCAATGTCTTCAATCCCGGCGCGTGAGCCTCCCACTCGTTGTGTCCGAAGTAGGAGTGGCGTGAGCCCGGCGCGACGACAAGCGCGTCGAAGGGAAGCGCCCCGCCTTCCGCCAGGACGACCAGTCGACTGATCCTATCGATGGCCTGGACCTCATCCATGACGACCTGCACGTTCATTCGCGACCGGAAGATCGTGCGGAGCGGCCAGGCGATGTCGCTGGGGGAGAGCGCGGCGGTGGCGACCTGGTAGAGCAGCGGCTGGAACAGGTGATGGTTGGTCCGGTCGATCAGGACGACGTCGAGTCCCGATCTGCGGAGCGATTGCGTGGCCGTCAACCCGCCGAAGCCGCCGCCGATGATGACGACGCGGGTCCGCTTCTTCGCTCCGTCAGGTTCTGATCGAGATCGGCCCATTCGTACGGGGAGTGTAGGGGCTGCTGAGGAAGTGGGTCAAGAAGGGCGTTTGCATTTCACGAGGCGGGCTCCTAGAATGCCGCCAATCCGCCATGCCGCGTCGCTCTCGATCCAACGAGAAATCGTCGTCTCGATCCGCCCGCCCGTCCAAGTCCGCGAGCTTTCCCATCTCGCCGGGATTGAAACGGCGATTCCAGATGCGTCTCTTGAAATGGTACAAGCAGCACGGGCGCGACCTGCCCTGGCGGAAGACTTCCGATCCCTACAAGATTCTGGTGTCCGAAGTGATGCTGCAGCAGACACAGGTGGATCGGGTCATTCCCAAGTATCACGAGTTCCTGCAGCGCTATCCCACGTTGACTCATCTGGCGGAGGCGCCGGTCGAGGAAGTCTGCAAGACCTGGTATCCCCTCGGATACAACATCAGGCCGCACCGGTTGCACAGTATCGCGCGCGAAACCGTCGCGCGTTACGGCGGCGCGGTGCCCAAGGAACCGGAGGAACTGTTGTCGTTCAAAGGCATCGGCCGCTACACGGCCGGTGCCATCCGGGCGTTCGCCTTCAACGAAGATGCGCCGATTCTGGACACCAACGTCATGCGGGTGTTGTATCGGGTCTTTGTCGGCGAGGGCGATCCGAAGAGGCAAAGGAACAAACTCTGGGCGCTGTCGGAGGCGCTGATTCCCAAGGGCAAGGGGTACGACTTCAACCAGGCGTTGATGGATTTCGGCGCGATGGTCTGCACCGCGAGAAATCCCTATTGCCTGCTGTGCCCGATGAAGGAGTTTTGCAAGGCCTACCCGTTCGATCCGAACGGCGTCTGACGCGTCGTTCCGGTCTGCGGCTCAGGACGCCGATTCATGAGCAAGGAAAAGACCGTCCCGGTCATCCAAGTGGCGGCCGGGCTCATCTGCCATGAAGGTCGTTATCTGATCGCGCGCCGGAAGTCCGGCGTTCACCTCGGAGGGTTGTGGGAGTTTCCGGGCGGGAAGCGAGAGGCCGGTGAAACGTTGGAAGATTGTCTGCGGCGCGAGTTACGCGAGGAACTGTCGATCACGGTGACTGCTCCGGTCCACTTTCAGGTGATCCGACATGAATACCCGGAACGAACGGTCGAGCTGCATTTCTTTCGTTGCGCGATTGCGGAGGGACAGGTGAAACCGGTGGACTGCGCGGAGGTCAAATGGATTGCGCCGGAGGAATTCGGACAGTTCGCCTTTCCGCCGGCGGATCGGCCCGTGCTCGAGGCGCTGCAGCGCCGACAAGGCGAAGGTTCGGCGGAATGAGCGTTCGCTTTCCCGTCGAGGCGAAACTCAAAGACGGTTCGCCGGTTCAGTTGGTGCTGGCCGACGAACGTGACGTGGAGCCCCTGCGACGGCTGTACCGGGTGATCGTGGAGGAGGGGACTTCGTACCCGCACGAACGGCCTCCGGATCAGGACGACTTCATGGAGTACTGGTTTCGCGGCAAGAGCACCGTGGCAGCCTACGCGCCGGATCGCTTGCGCGCTTCGGACATGGCGGGAGCGTTCTACCTCAAACCGAACTGGCCCGGACGGGCGAGGCATGTCGCCAACGCCGGCTTTATCGTGGCGCCGGAATGGCGCAACAAAGGCCTGGGCTGGCTGTTGGGCGCGACGATGCTGGACTACGCTAAACAGCTTGGGTATCGGAGCGTGATCTTCAACCTTGTGTTCGCGGAAAACCGGGTCGCGCGCCGTCTCTGGGAAAAGCTCGGCTTCCATGAACTGGCCGTCATCCCCGGCGCGGTGCGGAAGAACGACGGGACGTATCAGGGTGCGGTGATCATGTTTCGATCCTTGATCTAAGCGAGACGGGCGGGAATAGCGAGAGTAGCGCGAATCGTAGAAGCGACAGCGCCTCCCGCTTTTCGCGCCTGTCTCGCTTGTCTCGCGTTGAATTATGAAAATCGTCCTCGACATCGAGACCGTGCAGGCGCCGCGCGAGGAGTGGGCCCGGCTCGTCGGCGTCACGCCGGCCCGTCCTGATGACGTGCTGGCCGAGGGGGATTGCGACCTCTTCACACTGGGCGAGGCCCAGGATCGGAAGCGGATGGAGGATGAGCTCTATGAAAAGTCGGCTTTCGACGGCACCTTCAGCCGGATCGTCTGCATCGGCCTGATCGAATTCTCCGACGCGATGGAGCCGCGCGGCGGGATCGCCTGGTACGGGGCAAACGAGCGGGAATTACTGCGGCAGTTCTGGGCCAGGCTGGGGCAGGAGCGTCCGAGCCTATTCATTACGCATAACGGGCTGGGTTTCGACCTACCGTTTATCAAGAAACGGTCCGTCATTCACCAGGTCAGGCCCAGCATCGACATCAACCTGGCCAAGTTCCGGACCGAGCCGGTGTACGACACCATGGCGGTTTGGAGCAACTGGGATTCGCGCGGCTGGATCAAGCTGGATGTGCTTGCCCGCGCGCTGAACGTCGAAACCAAATCCGGCAGCGGGCTCCAGGTCGCGGAGATGTGGGCGAAGGGCCAAGGAAAAGAAATCGCGCTGTATTGCCTGCAGGACACCTACGTGACCTATGCCTGCTACTGTCGGATGAATTTCCGGCCGCCTCTGTCCAAGGAAGTGGTGCTTCTCCAGCCCGAGTTGATCGAGGTGGCATAGACGTTCATCTCCGGCCGGCTCTTGCCTACTTTTTCGTCACCTTCGCGGCCTTCTTTTGCGGCAACTTGGCCGATACGCCCTTGGCTTTCAAGACCTTGATCTCCGTTTCCCGTTCGATCAGTTGACGGCGGAGCGAATCGACTTCCTTCTTCATCGCCTTGATTTGACCGTCCTTCGCGTCGAGCGCTTCCTTGGCCTGGCGCAATTCTTCCAGTTTAAGGGTCAGGAATTCCACATCCTTCTGGTCTTGTAGCGGTGCGGCCGCCGGCGGCGCCGGCGGGGGCTCCGGCATGCTGACGGGCATCGCCGCGGCGACGGGCATCGGTTCAGGTTTGGCTGGTGCGGCCTTGGCCGGTATGGCTGTGAGGGGGGCATTTTTGGCCAGGAAGCGATAATCGATCGCCAGACTGGTCAGATCGGGTTGTCCGATCGCAGCGGCGGTCTCGATGCGGGCCGCCGTCTCCGGAAGAAACCCGATCGCGCCAATCCGGGTTTGTACGTCCGCGGACTTCCATTTTTCCCCGTGATAGTGGGTCAAGGCGAGATAGAGGGATCCCTTCTGCACATACAGGACGCCGGACGTCGGTTCCGCTCCCGAGGACGTCGGCTGGTTCACGCGAAAGACGACGAGATGTTCGGGTTTGGCGTGCAACAGGCCTTGCGCCAAGAGGGGAGCGAGGAACGCGACGTCTTCGTCGCTGAACACGCGGGCCGGCTTCGTCGCCCTGGCCGATCCTCGATGGGATACGGCTGGGGGAGCTTCGATCACCACGCCGCGCAGTGTGGCCGCGATGGTGGCCGGGTCGATCACGGTCGGATGGCCCGCTTCGAACGACCAGTCCGAAGCTTCTTCGAGATAGACGGTTCCTTGCGAACTTTGATGAATCTTCGTGCCGGGGCCGCCCAGCGAGGAGCAGCCGAGCGGACCGACGCCGATCAGACCGAGCATGAGCCCGATCGTCAACCAGCTCGAAACGGGCGAATAACGGCCGTGGACGTTCATGGAATGTCTCCTTTTGAAAAGAGCCGAGAATTGGGTTGAGTCGTCGAGAAACTGTGGCGGGAAAGATGGGAGCGTGAGATCCGTCTACCAGATTCCCAGTCCCATCAAGACCATACCGATCGCCAGCCAACCAAAGACGCCGACCGAGATCATGGTTTCCAGACTCATACCGCTTTCCCTCCGATCGCGTTGTGCTTCCGTCGGTCGCTCCACGATGATCGCCCTCTTGATCGCTCAAGGAGATGCTGATCTCGTTCGGCCACGCGTGAGAAGTGATTGCTCAATTTTTGAAGCAAAGGTTATGCCCCTAAGCTCCGCGTTTCCGTTCAACAAGTTGTTAGGTTTTTCGCTGCCGAGACATTGTGTCGTGGCGGAATGATCACCAGGAGTGTTTGCTTCGAGAGGCACTTCAATGAAAGCATATAAGATGTTGAGAATGCATTGTTTTTATATCTGCAAAGAATGCCTTGCGTTGAAAACACGGATGTCTTTTCTGAGAAGTCGTGCTTCCGCCCTTACTTACACAGAACGAGGCGATTGAAAGGGCGAATGTCCAGATTGGGAAAAGCGGTGTGCAATATTGTTTGCTTGTCCCGCCAGACAGCCGACAGAAGGATGTCGTCGTGTCAAATCGGCGGGCAGTGATGGAATCGGTTGAAAAAGGAAGGGGAGACGGATCAGGCTGGTCTGCCGCACAATCCGGTCCGGGAAACCGGCCGGCCGAACAACGTAGTGGCCGAGGCATCTTGAATCACGATCGGGAGCAGGTCTCCCGGTTTGGTCTGGCTGTCATCCTTCTCCCAGACCACCGTGATGTTACCGTCGGTCCGTCCCATCCACTGGCCGGATGACCGTTTGGCATTGCCTTCGACCAGGACTTCCACCGTCCGGCCGAGCAGTTCCCGGTTCTTCCGGAGCGAAATCCCCTTCTGGATGTCGACCAGTCGTATAACCCGGTCGGCCTTGACCGGGTCCGGCACGTCGTCGGCATATTTTCGGGCGGCGATCGTGTTCTTGCGTTCGGAGTACTTGAAAATGAACGCGGAATGGAATCCGACCTGTTCGACGGCTCGGTAAGTGTCCTGGAATTCGTCTTCCGTTTCCGAGCAGAACCCGCAGATGATGTCCGTTGAGAGGGCGATCTCCGGATTCCGGCGCCGGATCTCCTCGACGAGGGTGAAGTATTCCCGTCGCGTGTAGGTGCGGTTCATCAAATCCAGGATGCGGTCGTTGCCGGATTGCAGGGGCAGATGGATGTGCTTGCAGATCTTCGGGTGTTCCGCCACTGCGTCCAGCAGAGCCGGCGGAAAATCCTTCGGATGGGGCGAAGTGAAGCGGACCCGCTCGATTCCGGCAAGGTCGGCCACGGCGGTGATCAGCCGAGCGAAGTCCCAGTCTCCGAACCGATAGGAATTGACGTTTTGTCCGAGCAGCGTGATCTGCTTGAATCCCTGCGCGATCAACTGCTCGGCCTCCCGAATCACGCCCTGCGGATCGCGCGACCGTTCCCGACCTCTCGTGTACGGCACTACGCAGAAGGTACAGAAGTTGTCGCAGCCCCGCATGATCGCGATCCACGCGTTCACGCCTTCGGCGCGTTCCGGCAGGATGTCCTCGTAGGTCTCGTATTCGGACAGGTCGACCGCGATCCCTTTCCGTCGGAGTCCCTGCTCTTGAGATTCGACGGCCCGGTTGATCAAGCCCGGGAGTTGGCGATAGGCGTCTGGCCCGACCAGCACGTCCACGATCGGTTCGGCCTCGGTCAACTCCTTCTTCAAATTTTGCGCCATGCAGCCCAGGACACCGACGACGAGCGGACGCTGCTTCTTGATGGCTTTCAGTTCGGCGAGGTGGCCGTAAACCTTGTTGTGGGCGTTCTCCCGGACGGCGCAGGTGTTCATCAAGACGATGTCGGCCCGTTCCTTATCCTCGGTGAAGTCGAAGCCTTCTTTCCGGAGGATCGTTCGAACCAGTTCGCTGTCATACTCGTTCATTTGACAGCCGAACGTTTCGATGTGCACGGTCTTGAAGCGCGTTGGGTTAGTCATGGGCGACCAATCGGATCTCCCGAAGGCGCGGACGCAAGGTGGCGCCGGTCGGGGGATCGAGATGTCCGACCGCGAGACCGTCCATCGCTCCGGTGATGACCACATTCCTGATGACGTTGGTGAGGTCGGCATCCGAAGAGACCCCGACCTTCGTGAAGGTACTCGTCAAGCCGGTCCACAGCCCGTCCTTCTGTTTGGTTTCGAACAGCACCCGGACCGTCCGGCCGATCTGCTTTTGGTAAAAGGCCAGGCGTTTCGCTCGGGAGAGTTCCGAGAGGATCCGCGTCCGCGTCTTGACCGTCGCCGGGTTCACGGGATTGGTCAGACGGGCCGCGGCCGTTCCGGGACGCTTGGAGAAGCTGAAGACATGAAAGTAGGAGAACGGCAGCTCTTCCGCAACCCGCAGGGTGTTCGCGAATTCCTTCTCGCCTTCGCCCGGAAACCCGACGAGAAGATCGGTGCCCAGCCCCACATCGGGGATCGTCCGGACCGCTTTGTCGATCAGGCTCGCATAGTCGCCGACCGTGTAGCGCCGGTTCATGGCCCGCAGGATGCCGTCGTCGCCGCTTTGGAGCGGAACATGGAGATAGCGGCAGAGCTTGGAGGACGAAGCCATGTAGTCGAGCAACTCGTCCGGGATCGTCGTCGGCTCGATCGACGAGATACGGATCCGTTCCAGGCCGGCGATGCCTTCCAAGCGGCGGATCAGGTCGATCAGCCCGCGCCCGTCCCGGTCGTATCGTCCGATGTTCACGCCGGTGAGCACCACTTCACGGTGGCCTTTTGCGACCAGTTCCTCGGCTTCACGGACGGCATCGTCGGTTTGGCGGCTCCGCTCGCGGCCCCGCGCAAACGGAATGAGGCAAAAGCTGCACATGAAATTGCAGCCGTCCTGGATTTTCAGGGGCGCCCGCACCGTGCCGCACTCGCCGGCGCCGGGCAGCAGGAAATCCTCACGTGCGATCGCTTTCGTATGAAGCACCTGGGGGGCCGGTTGTTTCTTCAGGGCGGCCGGCGCCGGCAGGTAATCCGGCAGGTTCATCTTGTATTGGGTGCCGACGATCAAATCGATCCCCGGCAGATCGCGCAGGACCTGCATGCCGGTTTGCGCGTAGCAGCCGGTCACGGCCACGAAGGCATGGGGGGAATGGCGCAGGGTTCTGCGCACCGCATAGCGACAATCCTTCTCCGCATTCTCCGTGACGGAGCAGGTGTTGAGCACGAGCAGATCGGTCGGCCGGCCGAACTCGACCAGCTCGTATCCGTCGCGTCGCAACCGGTCGGCCAGCAGAGCGGTCTCCGCCTGGTTGAGCCGGCAACCGAGCGTGTGCAAGGAAGCGCGGGGACGAGATGTTCGCATAGCGGCGTCATTATAGGGAAGGCCATAGTGCGACGGCAAGCCGGGGAGCGTCGCCCGGCGACTCGAGAGTTCCTGTTGAACAAGCGATATTCTCGTGGTACGATTTTCGAAATTTTCCGTCGCGCTGCTGTACAACGTAGGAGGATGATCCTATGGCCACGTTGCGGCTCGCCCTCGGTGTTGCGCTTCTCCTCACGGTGCTTCTGCCGGCTCAAGCCGGATGGACCCGTGAATCCCTGCCGGTCGAACCGGATTTCAATACGCGAATCGATGAACTGTATGACCACGAGGCCCGTCTCTTTCTCATCCTGTACTCGTTGCAGGGCAACGGCGTGGTCGATTACGTGACGGGACGCCTGGTGGAAGAGTACACGCGAAGCAACTACGGCAATCCGGTCTACTACACCGAGAGCTATCCTCTGTTCTATTGGTGGAACCACACGATGTGGAACGATCCCCAGCGCGACGGCGTGAACGGGAACGAACTGGTGTACCAAGAGAACATCGATTTCGACGTCACGCGTTACAAGCCCTGTCTCTTCAACGGCCAGCCTTGCTGAACTGACCGGGAACGCGCCTTTTCCGCCGGCCTCGCTCGAAGCCCAACGATCTCGTCCTATTCGGTCGGACCGGTTCCTTCCCTGTTCTTGGGAATCTGCTCCCGCCGTGCGTGGAATGGTGGTATGCTGCTCCGTATCACGCTCTCCTGGATTGCCGCCGAATGATATCCCGACATCTGTGGACCGCGCTCGCTAATCGTCGCGTCGCCGTCATGCTGCCGCTGGGGTTCGCCTCCGGCTTGCCCTTGGCCCTCACGTCTGGGACGCTCCAGGCCTGGCTGACCGTTGCGGGAGTCGACCTGCGGACCGTCGGGATTTTCACGCTCGTCGGGCTGCCCTACGCGGTGAAATTTCTCTGGGCGCCCCTCATGGATCGTTTCGTGCCCCCGTGGCTCGGTCGCCGGCGCGGCTGGATGGTCGTGACCCAGCTCGGCGTGGCAGCCGGGCTGGCTGCCATGGCGGTGACCGGACCAAGCGATCATCCCTGGGCGCTCGGGATCCTGGCCCTCGCCGTGGCCTTCATGTCGGCGTCGCTCGACATCGTCTTCGACGCCTACCGGACGGATGTGCTGCAGCCGCAGGAACGGGGTTTTGGCGCGGCGGTCTGGGTAAACGGATATCGACTGGCGCTGGTCGTCGCCGGGGCGCTCGCGCTGATCCTGGCGGATTCGATCGGCTGGCGAGGCACGTATTGGCTGATGGCCGGTCTCATGACGGCGGGGGTGGCGACGATCCTGCTCAGCCCGGAACCGGCGGACCCCGGGGTCATTCCGCGGAGCCTCTCGGAAGCGGTCTGGGGACCGATCACGGAATTCTTCTCCCGCCCGGAAGCGGTCGGCTTCTTGCTGCTGATCGTGCTGTATAAAGCGGGTGATGCCTTCGCGGCGACGCTCTCGACGGCGTTCCTGATCGGGGGGATCGGGTTCACGGCCACCGATGTCGGCCTGATGAAGGGCGTGGGGATCGCCGCAACGTTGCTCGGCGCCTTGGCCGGGGGCGTGGCCATGGCGCGCATGGGCCTCTTTCGCGCGTTGCTGGCTTTCGGAGCGCTGCAGGCCGTCTCGAACCTCTCGTTCATGGCGCTGGCGTGGGTCGGGAAGAATTACACCGCGACGGTGGCGGCGGTCGTCTTCGAAAATTTCTCCGGCGGGATGGGAACCTCCGCGTTCGTCGCCTTCGTGATGTCCCTGTGCGACCACCGCTATACCGCGACCCAGTTCGCCTTGCTGTCGTCGCTGGAAGCCCTCGGCCGCGTGTTGCTCGGCCGGCCGGCGGCGGAATTGGTCGAAACCTTGGGCTGGGGGCAATTTTTCCTAGTCACGTTTCTGGCCGCTTTGCCGGGCCTCCTGCTGCTCTGGAGATTGCGTGGGGCGCTGGACAATCACCGGTCGCCGGAGTCCCGGCGGAGCGCGGGGCTCTCTCCGGTCTCTCCCGCGGTGGAATAACCTTCACGTCTTCAATCGGCGCTGAAGGAAGAGCACGTAGAGCATGAGAACCGGAAGCGGCGCGAAGAGAAACGGAACGAACCACAGCCAGACATTTTTCCCCCGCACCCGGGCCTGGTCGATCATCCATACGAAGACCCAGATCACGAGCCCGGCGTAGTTCATCGTTATCCAGCGCGTCGTGTGGATTTTGAGTCCGCTCGCGGCGTCGGGCGTGCCGTGAAGTAAAAAAATCCCCAGCAGGATGAGAAACGCGCCCAACAGTCCGGCGACCAGACGCTTGCTCCAGACATACATGACATCCTCCTAATCTATGAGTTGGCTCACGGCGCACGGGCGGTTCATGTGACGGCGTGACGGCGGGCTAGGCTAATCACCGTATGGTGAATTGTCAACGCGCGGGTCGGCAGCCGGAGGTGAATCGCACGGCCGATTCCTGAACCCTTGCCCGGGGTGAAGCTTGGACGACACGAAGACCCTCGCCTTAGCTCTTCTGACCGCGTTCCTGGGCGTCTGCGTCGCGTTGGCGGCGACAAATCCCACCACCGACGACTACCTCCTCTTCCTCGAGGCGAAACTCTCCCAGGCGCTCGAGCGCATGGATCAAACTGCGCCGAGCCGAGAACAGAATCTCATCCGCTCTGTCTTCAGAACGCAGGGCAAGCGGCTGATCGCGGGTGTGGTGCGTCCGAACACCGTCAGGCGAAACTGGGGGCTGGTGAGCCTGTTCGAAACGCGGGTATTGGACGTTCGGGTCGTGGTGCTGGGCGTGGCGGGCCGGTTTGTACCGATTGAGGGCGTTGAGGAGGCGACGCTGAAACTCGGTCGCGCCGTGTTCTGAGCCCACATCACTCGTGAAATGACGGTTCAGTCGACCAAACCGCTCCTGGGTGTAACCTTCCCCGCTGTGGATAACCTCGTGAACAAATCGGTCTGAGCCAGAGCCAATCGGCTGATTTCGCTATCCCCAGGTTTTCCTCGTTTTCCCCAGTAAACCCACAATATTTAGTATTGACAAAAAAATCGAATCGCTATATGTAGCTGCATCCCGGACAGGCTTACTGAATCGGACAGTCGGTTTTCCAGCCGGATGGCTTCAAAGTTCTAGTCGAGCACAGGCGGTCGGGACCACCTTTATCGGCAGCTTTCCAGGGAGGGATATCGTGAGAATTGAACGGAAATTCACGCGGAGCGGGCAGAGCCCTTACGAGGGGATGAAGTTCGTGAAGCGGTCGTCGGAAATCCGCAACCCCGACGGGTCCACGGTCTTCAAATTGGACAACATCGAGGTTCCGGAGCGGTGGTCTCAATTGGCCGTCGACATTCTGGCGCAAAAGTATTTCCGTAAAGCCGGCGTGCCCCAAATCGGGCCGGACGGGAAGGTACTGACCGGACCGGATGGAAAGCCGGTTCTCGGCGGAGAGCGCGATGCGCGCCAGGTCTTCGAACGGCTGGCCGGGTGCTGGACGCATTGGGGCAAGAACTACGGTTACTTCAAGTCGGCCGAAGACGCCGCCGCCTTTCATGACGAAATCTGCTACATGCTCGCGCGCCAAATGGCGGCGCCCAATTCGCCCCAATGGTTCAACACCGGGCTCCATTACGCCTATGGTCTGACCGGCCCCGCCCAAGGCCACTACTACGTCGATCCCAAGACCCGCGAAGTGGTCAAGGCCGCCAACGCGTTCGAACACCCGCAACCCCACGCGTGCCAACCCTACCACGCTTTGGTCTCGACGCCGCAGGGGCCCATGCCGATCGGAGACATCGTGACGAAGGGCCTGGTCGGGCTGGAAGTGTTCGACGGTCGCCGCTCCGACGCGGGCAAGGGTTCGGGGACGACAAAGGTGGTCGCCGTCAAGGCAAACGGCGAGAAGCCCGTCTTCAAGATCGTGCTCAAAAACGGCGTCTGCGTCGAGGCGACAGGCGATCATCTCGTCTATGCGCTCGAGGCGCGGCGTTCAACCGGCGCCTGGCGGAGGGTGGACGAACTGGCTCCGGGCATGCGGCTCACGCTGGCGACCGGGACGGCGGTGACCGAGCAGTCGAAGCCGCATGACGTGGACGAGGCCGCGCTGGTCGGTTGGCTGCAGGGAGACGGCTTTGTCGGCCGGTACGAGCGGGGCACCAACCGCGGTCTGACGCTTGAATTCATGACCATCGACAAGGCCGAGTTCAATTTCGTTCTGGAACGGGTGTTGCGCGTCTTCGACGGGGTGCACTACCACGTTCGGTCCGTGGAGACCCGGACCGCCGGGCTCGATGTCCGCTGCATCCGGCTGTACGGCGAAGCGCTCAGACCTTTTGTCGAGAAATACGAACTGCTGAGGGAAAGCGAAGAGTGGTCCGTGCCGAAGGCGATCCAGTCTTCCGGACTGCAAGTGCTAGCCGCCTATCTCTTGGCTTTGTTCCAGGCGGATGGCACGGTCCGTCTCAGATCCCGCGCCTCCCGGACCGCCGATATCGTTCTGACCACGACCTCGGCGCCGCTGGCCCTCGGCATCCAGGCGCTGTTGCTGAACCTGGGCGTCTATGCGCGAGTGCAGCGAGGCGTCGAGACCCGGGAAAATCGGAGGACGCCGTACTTCGTTTCGATCGGCTATGCGGAAGCGCGGGCTCGTTACCGGGACCTGATCGGGTTCGTTTCGGAAGACAAGCGTGAAAAGCTTGAGGCGGCCTGCTCCGATCGGTTTCCGGGTAAGACACTGCCGGCATTGCGAGAGGAAGTCATTGTCCGGATCGAGGCGATGGGAGTGCAGCCGGTCTTCGACATTCAAACGGAAAGCGGACAGTACCTCTCCAACAATGTCGTCGTGCACAACTGTTTCATCCAGTCCATCGAGGACGATCTGGTCAACGAGAACGGCATCATGGACCTGTGGGTCCGCGAGGCGCGCCTCTTTAAGTACGGAAGCGGAACGGGGACGAATTTCTCCAGGCTGCGCGGCGACGGAGAGCCGCTGTCCGGCGGCGGCCGGTCGTCGGGGCTGATGTCGTTTCTGAAGATCGGGGACCGGGCTGCCGGCGCGATCAAGTCGGGCGGGACGACCCGGCGAGCGGCCAAGATGGTCTGCCTGGATTTGGACCATCCGGATGTCGAGGAGTTCATCGACTGGAAGGTGATCGAAGAGCAGAAAGTGGCCGCCATGGTCACCGGTTCAAAAATATGCGCACAACGATTGAACGCGGTGTTGAAGGCCTGTCATGTGGTCGGCGGCGACGGCCAGATGAAAGTGGAGATCGATCCCAAGAAGAATCCGGCGCTCCAGGAGGCCATCCACGCGGCTCGGCGCGACCACGTGCCGGAAGCCTATATCGACCGCATGTTCGCTTATGCCCAGCAGGGCTTCACGCATTTCGTCTTTCATGAATACGACACGAATTGGGACGGCAGGGCCTATCAGACCGTGTCGGGGCAGAACTCCAACAACAGCATTCGTATCCCCAATGCGTTCTTCGAGGCGCTGGAAAAAGACGGCGACTGGCAGCTCAAGCGGCGGACGGACGGCAAGGTCTGCAAAGTCGTCAAGGCGCGGGAGCTGTGGGACAAGATCGCCTGGGCCGCCTGGATCTGCGCCGATCCCGGCACGCAATACGACACGACCATCAATGAATGGCATACCTGCCCGGAGGACGGGCGCATCAACGCGTCGAATCCCTGCAGCGAGTACATGTTCCTGGACGACACGGCGTGCAACCTGGCGTCCATCAACTTAGCCGAATTCTTCACGCCGGACGGACGGTTCGACCTGGAGACCTTCCGTCACGCGGTGCGCCTTTGGACCATCGTGCTGGAGATCAGCGTGTTGATGGCCTCGTTCCCCAGCCGCGCGATCGCGGAAAAGAGCTACATCTTCCGGACATTGGGGTTGGGGTACGCCAACCTGGGCACCATCCTGATGCGGCAAGGCATTCCCTATGATTCGCCTCAGGCTTTGGCGATCTGCGGCGCCATCACGGCCATCATGACCGGCGAAGCCTACAGCGCTTCCGCCGAGATGGCTGCCGAGCTGTGGCCCTTCCCCGGCTACGCGAAAAATCGCGAGCACATGCTGCGGGTGATCAGAAACCACCGCCGCGCAGCCTACAATGCGCCGCCGGAGGAATATGAAGGGCTGACGATCAAGCCGATGGGCATCCAGCCGGAACATTGTCCGCCCGACTTGCTGCTGGCGGCCCGGCGGGCATGGGATCGGGCATTGGAACTGGGCACGGCCTACGGGTTCCGCAACGCCCAGGTGACGTGCATCGCGCCGACCGGCACGATCGGGTTGGTGATGGATTGCGATACGACCGGCATCGAGCCGGACTTCGCGCTGGTCAAGTTCAAGAAACTGGCGGGCGGAGGCTACTTCAAGATCATCAACCAGAGCCTTCCGCCGGCGCTGAGGACCCTCGGGTACACGGAGACACAGATGCAGGACATCGTCCATTACTGCATCGGGCGGCAGACGCTCAAGGGCGCGCCGTTCATCAATCACGAGACGTTGAAGGAGAAAGGGTTCGACGACGCGGCGCTGGAGCGGCTGGAACACTCGCTCAAGCAGGCGTTCGAGATCCAGTTCGCCTTCAACAAGTTCACGCTGGGCGAGGAGTTCTGCCGCGAGAAGCTGGGCTTCACGGACGCGCAACTGAACGAGCCCAACTTCAACATGCTCAAAGCGCTGGGCTTCACCCAGGAGGAGGTCGCCGCGGCCAACGACTATTGCTGCGGCGCCATGACCGTGGAAGGCGCGCCGCACCTCAAGGCGGAACACCTGCCGGTGTTCGATTGCGCCAACCGGTGCGGCCGGATCGGGCAACGCTACATTCCAATCGAGGCCCACATTCGCATGATGGCGGCCGCGCAACCCTTCATCAGCGGAGGGATCTCCAAGACCATTAATATGCCCGCCGACGCCACGGTGGAGGACGTGAAGGCCGCGTACCTCCTGGCGTGGAGGAGCATGGTGAAAGCCGTCGCGCTCTATCGCGACGGGTCCAAGCTGAGCCAGCCGCTGAACGCCTCCTCGGACAGCGGAAAGGCAGTCGAACCGAGCGCCGACGTGTTGAGCGCCGCCGAAAAAATGACCGAGCGGGTGCTGGTGCGCTACCGGTACCTGGCGAAGCGGAGGCCGTTGCCGGCGCGGAGGAACGGTTACACGCAGAAGGCGATCGTCGGGGGCCACAAGATCTATCTCAGGACCGGCGAGTACGAAGACGGGACGCTGGGCGAGATCTTCCTCGACATGCACAAGGAGGGGGCGGCCTTCCGGAGCCTGATGAACTGCTTCGCGATCGCGATCTCGCTGGGGCTGCAGCATGGGGTGCCGCTGGAAGAGTTCGTCGAAGCCTTCGTCTTCACCAGGTTCGAGCCGAACGGACCGGTCAAGCTCAACGACCGGATCAAGATGGCTACGTCGATCATCGACTACATCTTCCGCGAGCTGGCCGTGACCTACCTGGATCGCTACGACCTGGCGCAGGTGCAGCCCGAGGACCTGCGGATGGATTCGGTGAAGAAGGACGACCAGGACCCGGAGTGCACCGACGAGGAGGCGGACATCCAGGCGCTCCAGTCGGCCTCGATCATCGCAGACAAGTTTCCCTCCCGGCATGACGCGGGAAACGGTGCGAGAGGGAACGGCCAAGGGAACGGGCATGCCCTGGCGCACCAGGTGGAGATCACGCGCGAATCGCTCACCGTCACGGCGATTCGCGACACGGCGCGGCTGAAGGGCTATGAGGGCGATCCCTGCCCCGAGTGCAAGCAGTTCACCATGGTCCGGAACGGGACGTGCCTCAAGTGCGTGAACTGCGGCGCCACGAACGGGTGTTCGTGAAGCGACGAAAAAGGGGTGCGCCATGAGTACAATTCTTCGCGAACCGGGCATCGAAACCTTGCACGACCAGGTGGTCAGCCTGCTGGCTCAACGGTGGTCCAAAGCCTTTCAGTGTCGGGTTACGATCAAGACAGGCCTGAAAGAAAACCGATGGGCAGGGATCGATCAGAAGGCGGACCTCATGGGGCGGAAGGTCAACCCGCGAGGGGACCGTATTCTGTGGATCGCCGAGGTTGAAACCGAAGGGTCACTGGCCGAATCTGAAACCGTAGTCAGATGGAAGCAAGGTGCGGAATTAGGCGTGCCGTTCTATCTGTTTGTTCCGCGCGGCGGCAGAGAGACGGCACAGAAGCTGGCCGCCGTTGCCGAGATCACCTTCAACGGTGTGTACGAGTACGGATTCGTGAACGGGGTGTTGCAGTTGCTGTGAGAAGTCCGTGAGGGAACCTTTCATGAATGCGCTTTTACAAGCGGCGAGCAATGGGCGGCACGGTGTGTCCGGCCGCATCGGCGGAGTGCCGTACAGCCTTGCCTGTGTCGATTGCTTCGAATGGATGGACCGCCGTCCCGAAAACTCCGTTCATGCGATCGTGACCGATCCGCCGTATGGGTTGAAAGAATACACTCCTGAGCAGACCGAAAAGCTACGAAGGAGAAAGGGAGGCGTCTGGCGTATCCCCCCGTCGTTCGACGGCTGCGAACGGAATCCGCTCCCCCGCTTCACCGTTCTTACTGATGCGGAAAGGGGGCGCCTGAGAGAGTTTTTTGCGGCGTTTGCCAAAAGGGCATTTCGGATTTTGGTTCCCGGCGGTCATGTGTTTATCGCCACCAACCCTCTGCTTTCGCATCTGGTGTATCTGCCGCTCATCGAAGCGGGCTTCGAGAAGCGGGGCGAGATTATCAGGCTCGTCCAAACGCTGCGCGGCGGGGATAGACCGAAAAATGCGCATGAAGAGTTCTCAGAGGTCACCGTCATGCCGCGATCGTGCTGGGAGCCCTGGGGGCTCTTTCGAAAACCCTGTGAGGGACGGGTTCAGGATAATCTCAGGAAGTACAAGACGGGCGGACTCAGGCGTCCTTCCAGAGATCTGCCCTTCGCGGACGTGATTGCATCTGCACCGACACGACCCGAGGAGCGGGCGATTGCGGACCATCCGTCATTAAAGCCGCAGGCGTTCATGCGTCAGATCGTGCGGGCAGCCCTGCCCTTAGGCGTTGGAGTGGTGCTCGATCCCTTTATGGGCGGCGGCTCGACGATCGCGGCAGCACTCTCGGTCGGCTACGAAAGCATTGGCCTGGAGGTCGATCCGATCTACTGCCAGATGGCCCTGCGAGCAATTCCCAAGCTTGCGGTCTTTCCCGTGAATCGAAACGGCCACATGCCCAGCATCCGAACGGAGACCGACGTGGTCCCACTTCCGTTCATCTAGGAGACTGTCGAGCCAGTGCCTTTCGACTCTGACGGATTCGACCGATCAGTTTCGCTCCCTCCGAAGTTGACCATCGCCCACATTCGTAATGCCATCGACTACATCGAAAAGGAAGCAAAGGAGTTTGTCGATGTGTATTTCGAACAGAGCAACGTCTTCAGCGGCCTGATCGGTATCCTTGGTGTGCGGGCATTGAATGCATTCGGTCCGTACAAGAAACATAAGCACCCGGATATTGCCCAGCAAAGGTTTCCAGATCTTTCACTAAATGGTAAGTTAAATCCGCCGCCGGAGCATGCCCTGGAGTCAAAAGGTAGTACGCGTCCTTGGGCGATTCAGTCTCACTATAATCATCCAGGATGGTACATCGTGTGGCGATATGCAGAGGATCCCACCAGGCGGATGAAGCGCGGGCGGGAGGTTTTGATCTGGCGGGTTGATGTCGCATTTCTTCAACGCAATGATTGGAAGTATGAAGGGAGTCGGGCAGGGGAAGGTCAGGGCGGAAGAACACATACCTTCGGTGTGAAAAATCCGGCGGAACGGCTTAAGGGATGCCTCGTCTATTTTGCTCCGAGGATCGTTCTCCAGCATGGCAGACCTACGTTGGCCAATCACAGTAGCTAGCGGACTGTCATCGATGGTTAGCGGGCGCCGGTTGGGGCTGTTTGCGATTGTGTGTAGGTGAACGTATGAAAAAAGATCACTAAGTGTGTACCGCCAGCATGGGCTCTGGGAAGTAGTCTTGGAAAGCGAGCCGTATGGCCGTGAAGTTGTACGAAGAGACATCTCTGGACCTTCGGCTGTTGCGTCGTACCGCAGACTGATTTCGGCGGCCCAGAAGGAATATCGGAAGGATAAAATCCATCGGGAAGTGTCCTTGGTCTACCGCATCGGAACCGATGAGTAATCAGCATGGTTAGGTCCATGTAGTTCAAGGGCAGCGGGCTTGATAGATCGTAAAAAGGTTCAGCAACTCTGGCATTCCCGCGGCTTTTCCTGCGACCTGTGGGTTGATCCGCCGGGGCAGGTATGGGAGGATTATGTCCATTCCGTAGATGAACTCCTGATGGTGGTCGAGGGGGAGTTGGAGCTGGAGATGCAGGGCCGGACGTTCAGGCCCAAGCCCGGGGAGGAAGTCTTTATTCCCGCCAATGTGGTACATTCTGTCCGGAACGTGGGCGGGACCACCGCACAGTGGCTGTACGGATACAAGAAGGGGTAAGGGGTAAAAGGGGTAGCGGGGTAATGTGGAACAGGGCGCTGGCTGTACAGGAGTCAAGTATCCCGAGACCCCGATATCCCTTTATCCCGTCTATCGAGGGAAAGTATGCCGACGACGACGCAGTTGGTGATCAGCGAGCGCAGTAAGCCGGGGGTGCTGGCGCAGGTGGCTTCGGTGCTGGGCGGCGCCGGGGTCAACATCAAGGCCTTTTCCGCCCCGGAAGTGACGGGCACCGGGAACCTTCGGTTGCTGGTGGCGGATCTGGAGGGAGCGCGGGCGGCCTTGCGGGCGGCGAAGATCCGCTTTCGGGAAGAAGTGGCCCTGGTCTTGAGCCTGGAGAACAAACCCGGCGCCTTGAAGGAGGTCGCCGATCTGCTGACCAAGGCCAGGATCAACATCAAGTGCGGCTATTGCACGCCGTCCCGCGAGGGCAAACGCGCCATCGTGGTCTTGACCGTTTCGAACACCCAAAAGGCCTTGGACGTTCTGCGCGATAAGTCCCTCGACGAATTCTGACATGCGAGCAGGCCTCCATACGCCTCTTGCTCGGTTGGCTATTTCTGTTCCGTTCTTCCTGGGTGCCTGGGCCTTATCCGGCTGCGCCGGCGCTCCATCGCCCCGCGCGTATCCACCCGGCTATCCCATCGGCTACGTCGAACGCGGAACCGCCTCCTGGTACGGGCCGGGCTTTCATGGGAACCACACGGCCAACGGGGAACGGTTTGATATGCACAAGTTCACGGCGGCGCACCGGACCCTACCTCTTGGCTCCGTGGCGGTCGTCCGTTCGCTGACGACCGGCCGGCAGGTGACCGTGCGGATCAACGACCGGGGGCCGTTCGCGAGGGGCCGCATCCTCGACCTGTCCTACGCCGGAGCAAGGGCGCTCGGGATGACCGGTTCCGGAACGGACGAGGTCGAGCTGCGTGTGATCGGCTATGAGGGCAGGCCGGACGGCATGGGGTTTCTCCGTGTCCAGGTCGGCTCATTTGCCGATCCGGCGAATGCTCGGGCGCTGATCGATCGGTTGAAGGACCGCTATCCGGATAGCCGGATCGTGATGGTCGAGCTGCCGGAAGGCAAACGATACCGCGTCCAGGTCGGTCGATTTACCAGCGAGACTCAGGCTGAGGCGGTCGCCGGGCGGTTGGGGAGCATGCTGGACGTTGATCCTTTTGTCGTGAGAGATGACACGTAGCTGTACTTCCCTTTCCCTATCCGGTCCGCGACTTTCAGAGAGCACGCCTTCATCGAGATTGGCAACCCGTTGATTTTATGTCAGGAATTGCTGTAACGCTTGATGAGTCGCCTTGCCTGTGGTAAATGTACTGCGCAATGGATGACGGCGGCCCGATAGGAGCTCACCAGGTCATTCTGTTCCTCAGTACCCCAATCACACTGCTTGCCAGCCCGGATCGGGCCTCGGCAGAGCGTCTTGTCCGGCTTCTTGAGCCGGTTATTCGTCTCTAATTTTCGATTTTCATGGACATTTTTATCCTGCTGTTTCTCATTCTGTTGTCGGCCATTATTTCAGCGGCCGAGATCGGGTTTTTTTCGGTCAATGAAACCAGGCTTCGGGCCTTGGCCGAGGGTGGCGGGAAGCGTGCCGCCATAGCCCTCTACCTCCGCAGCAATCCCCAACGACTGCTCTCCACCATCATGATCGGGGACAACCTGGTGAATGCGGGCGCCGCCTCGTTCGCGACCATCATCACCATCCGGCTCTTTGGCTCAGAAGCTCTCGCGGTTGCGATCGGTATCTTGACCTTCGTCTTGATGATTTTCGGCGATGTGGTGCCCAAGACTCTGGCTGCTAAACATGCCGTTCCCCTTGTGCTGGCGATGGCCTACCCAGTCTATTGGATCGAATGGGTGCTGCAGCCGGTGTTGTTCGTCCTGGAGCCGATGATCGATAAGATCACGGGCGGGAAAGGTCTGACGGTGCCGTTCGTGACCGAAGAAGAGCTCAAGATCATGCTGGATGTCGGCGGCAAAGCCGGTGCGATCGAGTCCGAAGAAGTGAAGATGATTAAGAACGTCTTTCAGTTGAACGACATCACAGCCGAAGACGCGATGACCCCGCGCATTTATGTCTTTGCGTTGGACGGCAATTTGCGCCTCAAAGACGCCCAGGAGCAGCTCTTTAAATCCAAATACTCACGGATCCCGGTGTACGACGGCACACTCGACAACATCACCGGCATCCTCTACAAGACCAAGGCCCTGACGGAGCTGGCCCAAGGGCATTGCGATGTCAGGCTGAAGGACATCGCCCATCCGGCGCTCTTCGTCCCACGCGGCAAGACAGCCGATGATTTGATGAAACAGTTCCAGCAGGAAAAACGGCACATGGCGATCGTGGTGAACGAGTTCGGCGGCGTCATGGGTTTGGTGACGCTGGAGGATCTGCTGGAAGAAGTCGTCGGCGAGATCATGGACGAAACGGACATCACCGAGGAATTGATCAAACGGATCGGCAAGAACCAGATTCTTGTTCACGGCCGGACCGAGGTGCGCAAGGTCAACGACTTCCTGAAGGTGGACTTGGGCGACGAGGCTAACACGATCAGCGGGTTGATTCAGGAGGAACTGGGCCGGATTCCCGCCGTCGGCGAGGAACTGCGCCTGGGAAACTGCCGCCTCGTGGTGCATGAGGCGGACCCGAAGTCGATCAAAAGCGTGCACATCTTCAAGGAGGAGAAAGCCGGCGTGACGGTCGAGCCGCCGGAAGCGGCCAGGGTGGATGTGGCGAGCTAGCCGCCTAGGGAGTCTGAAGGTTTCTTCACCAGCGCCGAGAATTCGTCTTCGGTCAGCAGCGTGATCCCCAATTTCCTGGCCTGGTCGAGTTTGGATCCGGCTTCTTTCCCCACCACCACATAGTCGGTCTTCTTGCTGACACTGGACGTCACTTGCCCCCCCAGTTCTTCCACCAGCCGTCTGGCATCCTCGCGGCTGTATCTCTCCAGACCGCCGGTGAAGACAAAGGTCTTGCCGGCCAGCGTCCTGGCCATCTGATCGCGTCGGGCGAAGTCGGCTGGGGCCTCGAGCTGTAATCCCAATCGCATCAAACGTTCGATGACCTGCCGGTTACGCCCTTCCTTGAAGAAGGACTCCAGGCTGGCGGAGATCTCCGGGCCGATTTCGCGGACCTGCAGGAACTGCTCGCGGTCGGCCTCCATGATGGCGTCCAACGCGCCGAAGTGTCTGGCCAAGATCCGTGCGATGTGTTGGCCCACTTGTCTGATGCCCAACCCGAACAGGAAACGCTCGAGACTGACCTTTTTGCTCCGCTCGATCGCCTCCAGCAGCAGCGTGGCCGATCGATCGGCAAAACCGTCCAACGTCAGGAGTTGTTCCTTGGTCAGGGTATAGAGATCGGCCAAGTTCTTGACCAGCCCGCGATCGACCAATTGCGCGACGGTCTTCTTGCCCAGACCGTCGATGTTCAGCGCGTGCTTCGAGGCGTAGTGCTCCAATGCCCCCTTCAATTGAGCCAAACAGACGGCCTGGCCGGTGCAGTAGTAATAGGCGCCTTCCCGCGCGACCGCCGATCCGCACACCGGACAATGGCCGGGCATGCGGAAAGGCTCTGAGCGGCGCTCGCCGGAGACGGGCACGCGTTCGGCGATTGCTGGGATGACGTCGCCGGCCCGCTCGACTTTGACGGTGTCGCCCACCCGGATGTCTTTCCGCGCCACTTCGTCCGCGTTGTGGAGCGTCGCCCGGCTGATCGTCACGCCGCCGACTTCGACCGGTTTCAACAAGGCGATCGGGGTCAGGGTGCCGGTGCGTCCGACCGAGACGACGATGTCCTGAACCATGGTGATCTCTTTCCGGGGCGTAAACTTGTAGGCGATGGCCCAGCGCGGGCTGCGGGATTTTTCGCCGAGCCGTTCCTGCCAGTCGCGACGATTGACCTTCACGACGATGCCGTCGATTTCGAACGGCAGGTTGTCGCGGACGGCCTCTGTCTCGTGGTGAAAGGCAATGACGTCTTCGATGGTCGGGCAACGGCGGCGATGGATCGGGACCGGCAGGCCCCAGCGGGCCAGTGACTCCAGCTCCTCCCAATGCATCGGCGGCGGCTCGGCGGACAGGGCCATGATTTCGTAGCAGGTGATGACGAGCGGCCGTTCCGCCGTGATGCGGGAATCCAATTGCCGCAGGGAGCCGGAGGCGGCGTTGCGGGGGTTGGCGAACGCCTCTTCGCCCCGTTCCGTCATGCGCCGGTTGAGCGCCTGGAAGTCGTCGAGCCGCATGTAGACTTCGCCCCGCACGACGAGATGAGCGGGCAGGTCTGGTTCAGGCAGAAGTTGCAGCGGCAACGGCTTGACGGTGCGCAGGTTCACGGTGACGTCCTCGCCGGTCACGCCGTCTCCTCTGGTGGCGCCGCGGGCGAAGCGGCCGTTGTCGTACACCAGTTCGACCGAGAGCCCGTCGAACTTGGGCTCGGCCGTGTACTCCACGGTCTCCACGCCGAGCTCCCGCTTCATGCGCTTATCGAAGGCGAGAACGTCCTCCTCATCGGCGACTGAATCGAGGCTGAGCATCGGCTTCTCATGCTCGACCTTGTTGAGTTCGTCGAGCGGCGGCGCGCCGACGCGTTGGGTGGGGGAGTCGGGGGTGATCAGGTCCGGATAGGCCGTTTCCAGTTCGACCAGTTCCCGGAACAACCGATCGTATTCGGAATCGGAAATCTCCGGCCGGTCTTTGACGTAGTACAGATAATCGTGCCGGCGGATCTCTTTCCGCAAGGCCTCGATGCGCTTCCGGGCTGCTTCGCGGGACAATCCCATTTCTCATTCCCTGATGAATCTTGCCGCATAGCTTCTGATGTCGTGTCCGTTCAGCACATGGAAGCGGCGCAGGCGATCGATCGTCTGGCCGGAGAATCGGCTCAAGGGAATCGGAACCAGTCTCCGTCCGAAATGTCGGACAATCCGTCGCCATGTCACGCGCGGGGGGATAGGAGAGACCAAGGCGATATAGGGCTCGCGGGAATGCAAGGCGGCGGCGGCAATAAGGCGATCCTCCAACGTCTTGGCGAAATCGAAGCTCGGGTCGGTCCAGATGTCCGGGATGGGCCGGGGAGGGAAAAGAAACATGGCGCCGCCGTAGCGGGACTGGGCGATGCCCGGTCCGACCATGTTGTCCTCGAAGGGGGTGGCGTAGAAGCACAGCGTGGATTCTTCGGCATGTTCCGCATACCAAGTCGCCCGCCAGCGATATTCGTCCGGATCGGCCGGCGTGTCGAAGAGAAAGACTACGACCTCGACATTGCCCCTGGCCGGGGGGATTTCCTTCACATAAATGTCCATACGGGGTCGGCGCTCCGTGGAAACCGGTACTGCCGCTCCGGCACCCCGCTGACTCGCGCACCAATGGCGCAGGCTTTCGCGGAGATCGATCCCGTCCTTGATGGACGAGGTGAACCTTTCCACTTTCGCCAGGTCGGCCCCGAGAATGGCCCGCGCCTGTTCCCGCACGTGGCTGGTGAAGCTCTCGATCTTCTCGTCTTCCGGCGGCCAGGAACACTGGCGAAAGGGATTCCACAAGAGCGCCCATCGCCGGCTCTTCGCCCGCGTCGGTTTGGGGCGGAGGGACAGGGACCTCCATACCAACGGCGGACCTTGGAGCCGGTTCTTCGCCCGGACGATCTGGCCGTCCGGCAACTCCAACTGTTCGATCCCGGCAGCCACGGGCGGGAAATGCTCATGCTCGATGTCGGTCTGAAACGCATAGCTTTTGGCTGTCTCCAAGAGCTTGATCGCGAACTCATCGCCGGCGGTCTGCTTGGCCGCCAGCACCAGCGTGTACAGGTCCGGCGTCAGGCGCCGTTCCAGCAGCGCGAGGTTGCGGACGTATTGCAGGTAAATCTGGAGCAACTGAGGGGTCACCCAGTTCGCCACCGAATGATGACCGTCGGTCTCATGCTCGGCCTTCCAGCGGCTGCGTGTTTCCAGGAGCAATTCTTTGATGCCGTCCACGGCGAGGTGGCGGTCCGAACGAAGTTCCGCCCGCCGCCGCTCGTACAGGTCGGTGATGAACGGCAATTCCCCCAACACAAAGTACAGGCTGGAGGGGGTGACGGAATACAGGGAGGGAGACGCCGCGGTCGACTCGGGCGCCGTGTACGGTCGCCGCTCCCGGTACGCGTCCCGCAGCCAAGGCCAATCGGCCACATGGCAGAGGCAAAGGATCGACTCGTAGTCCAACTCCAACTCGTGCAGCCTGAACGCCATCCAGCAGATACGCTCCCAGCGCTGCGTGCCCGGTGTCGGCGGCGGCAGCGACGGCAGCACGGCGGCCGCAAAGGCGGCCAGCGGGACGCGCTTGAGACTGTAGGGATCGGGCGAGGCGAACGGCGAGGGTTCAAAGACGCGGACTTCGCGGTCGATATAGGCCCGCGCGATGCCTTCGACCATCGCTACCCGGGCTCCCATGACGACGGCCTGGCAGGGATCGACGGGCACGAAGCTGGCCGCCGCGTCCCCGTCTTGATCCGGTTCCGGCAGGACCACCAGGCCGATGCGGGGCAACCGGTCGATCGCACGTTCGAACGGTTCTTCGACGGACGGGGGGAGGGGCAGAGCCAGGCAATCGTAACGCCGACTGATCAGCCGTTCGCGCACTTCCTGCGCGACGTCTCCGCTCGCGTGCAGGATGGGGAGCATCTCGATCCTAGCGGAGAGCCTGAAGATCGCGTCGTCGTTCATCACGGCAGGGTGATTAACGGCCCGGATGCAGGGGGTCGTCGCTTTCGAAGAAGAAATCCCCCAGGCCTTTCGGCAACGGCTGATCGCCGAGCGCCCGTTTGCGCCGGCGTGCCAGGGCTTGCAGGTCCAAGGCCTCGTCGCTCAGCACCTTGACCAGGGCCTCACGCCAGGCTTCGTCTTTCGAGAGCGGATGAGCGGGGTCCTGAGCCAGGCGCTTGAGCGCGTATTGCAGGATGTGGATGCCGTCCCGGACCGAATAGTCCAGATTGAGCTGATGCGCCTGTTGGAGGAACTCCACGGTCATGGCCAGCATCTCGGCCGGCGCGAAGGGGAGATGGTACCGGAGGATGGCCAACTCATCCTCCTTGCCGGGAAAGCCCATGTTCAACGTCGGCTGGAGCCGGGACAGGATGTAATCCGGCACTTCGTATGTGGACGCGTCTTCGTTCATCGTGACGCAGCAGCGGAACTCGGGATGGGCCGTGACGAGAATGCCGGCGACGATCGATTCCACGCATCGGCGATGGTCCAGGAGCGAGGCGAGCGACGCCCAACTCTTTTCGTTCATGCGGTTGCCTTCGTCCAACACGCAGACGGCGCCGGTCAGCATGGCGGTGACCAGCGGCGACGCGTGGTAGGCGATAGACCCGGACTCCGCCAGGACGGGCGTGATCAGCAGGTCTTCGGGTCTGGTGTCGGCCGTGCACTGAAAGATGTAAAGGGCTTGTTTCCGCTCACGGGCGCCGGACATGGCCAGCGTCGTCTTGCCGATGCCGGGCGGGCCCGTGATGCGCGGCGAAAGCGGCAGATCTTTCTCGTCGACGACCAGCCAGCAGGCCAGCAGTTGCCGCAGAATTTCCCGCTCGCCGATCCATTCCTGCGAACTGGCGATCGGTTGCGCCAGGTGGAGCGTCACTCCGTCGACGACCACGGTCCGACCGGCGCTGATTTCCGGTTTCTTTCGCATTGAAGTTCGAGTCCGGTGTGCGGAGTCTGGCTGGGGCTGCCGTCGGCGAAGCCAACCGTAACACAGCCTCAGGCAACGGGTCAAACCGGCCGGATCGGCCCTTTCCGCTTTGACTTTCGCTGCATGCCTCTCTATTCTTAGGCTTCCGGCCGTCGGAAACGTCGGGTCGTGGCGTTCTTCCCGGGCGTCACGGGTCGGCGAGCATCGACACCGTCCGGCGGTGCATCGTCGGAACGGCTCGAGCCGGATCAATCGGATGGGAGGGTGATGAGAATGATCAAGACAGTACGCTTGGCGACGGCGCTGGTCGGGCTTCTCTTGCTGACCGGCTGCGTCATGGCCGAAAAGTACGAGGCGGAAAAGGCCAGGAGCTTGAACTTTCAGCGGTTGCTGGCGCAGGAAGAAAAGCGGACGGCGGAGCTGGACAGCGAGGTCAAGCGGACCAAGCGCGAAGCGGCCGAGTTGGAGGCGAAGAATCGGGAACTGGCCGCGCAGGTGCAGGCGTTGCGGGAGCAAATGGCGAGACTCCAGGAAGAGGCCGACGCGATGAAGGAAGCCGCGCTCCTCGAACGCAAGGCCAACGAGGAAATGCGACGGATGGCGAAGCCGTCCGGCAAGCCGAAAAAGGTGGAAGTGCCGGGGATGGAGTTGGAGACGGCCGAATCGGTCGTCAAACCGGACGCCTCTCAGCTCTCGAAGACGACCCCGATCTATCACCAGGTGAAGCCGGGAGAAACGCTCTTCCGCCTCAGCCGTAAATACGGCGTGTCGGTCGACAAGGTCAAGGAATGGAACAAGCTCCCGGACGACATCATCGAAGTCGGCCAGCGGCTGATCGTCGGCTATGAATGAGCCCATCGCTCGCCGTGGTCGTGCCCTGCCGACCGACAGCGTCCGGCGACCCGCGCCCGGTCGGCGGCCCGTCAGGGAGCGAAGCGTGCCGGGGATCGCGGCATGAACAAACCTGCCTATTCCCTCGATCTCGATGAATTTCGGGCCCTCGCCGGCCAAGGGAACCTGATTCCGCTCTACCGCGAGATCCTGGCGGACTACGAGACGCCGGTCTCGGCCTTCGCCAAGATCGACCACGGCCCGTCCGCCTATTTGCTGGAGAGCGTCGAAGGCGGAGAGAACTGGGCGCGGTACTCGTTCCTCGGCAGCGGCTCGCCCGTGGTCATTCGCGAAGATCGCGGCGATCTCCTGATCTCCCGAGGGACCCGCCTGCGCCGGGTGGCGAGCAGGGGCCGGCCCCTCGAGCGGCTGCGGGAGTTGATGGACCAGTACCGGCCCGTCACCGCGCCCGGGCTGCCGCGGTTCGTCGGCGGCGCGGTCGGCTATCTGGGGTACGATGTGGTGCGCACGTTCGAGGAGATTCCGGCCGGACGCAAGGACGGCCTGGGCCTGCCGAACTTCGCCTTCCTCCTCACCGACACGCTCCTGATTTTCGACAATGTGTCGCAGAAGATCAAAGTCGTGGCCAACGCCCATGTGAGGTCCGCTCGCGAAGCGGACGTCCGGCGCGCCTATGCGGAGGCAACCGCGAGGATCGAGAAAATGATCGCCCGCCTCAAGCGGCCGTTGCGCCGAACGCGTCCCAAGCATCGGCGCAAGCCGATCACGTTTACTCCGAACATGAGCCGGTCGGACTTCGAAAAGATGGTGATGCGGACCAAGGAGTACATCAGGGCCGGCGACATCGTACAGGCGGTGCTCTCGCAACGCTGGGAAGCGCGCATCCAAACCAGTCCTTTTCAGCTCTACCGCGCGCTGCGCGTGATCAATCCCTCGCCCTATATGTATTACCTGCGGGTGGCCGGCGTGGAGTTGGTCGGGTCCTCGCCGGAAACGCTGGTGCGGTGCGAGGACGGGGTGATCTCCGTGCGGCCGATCGCGGGCACGCGCCGGCGCGGACAGACGCCGGAGCAGGACCGGCAGTTGGAAGTGGAACTGCTGGCGGATGAAAAAGAGCGGGCGGAACACGTCATGCTGGTCGATCTGGGGCGGAACGACGTCGGCCGGGTGGCGCGTTTGGGATCGGTGCGGGTGGAGGCGTTGATGCAGATCGAACGCTACTCCCATGTCATGCACATCGTCTCGCAGGTCACGGGCCGGTTGGCTCCCTCGATGACGGTCTACGACGTTTTGCGGGCCTGTTTCCCCGCGGGCACCGTCTCCGGCGCGCCGAAGATCCGGGCGATGGAGATCATCGAGGAATTGGAGCCGACCCGGCGGGGACCGTATGCCGGCGCGGTCGGCTACTTCAGCTTCTCCGGCAACATGGACATGTGTATCAACATCCGCACCGTCGTGATCAAAGGCAAGCAGGCGTACATTCAGGCCGGTGCAGGCATCGTTGCGGATTCCAACCCCGAGCATGAGTACGAGGAGACCTGTAACAAGGCCCGGGCCATGATGAACGCGATCGAACTGGCGGAGCTGGGACTGGAGTGACGCCGCGAGCGGCGTCGTTAATTGTGAAACGTTCAACGTTAGACGCAGGAATGGAGTCGATTGGTTCCACGATTCACGGTTAACGATTAACGAATAACGGCCTCATCGTGTTGTTGATGATCGACAACTACGACTCGTTCACGTACAACCTGGTTCAGTATTTCGGGGAACTGGGGGAGGATGTGAGGGTCTATCGCAACAATAAGATCACGATCGAGGAGATCGAAGCGCTCAAACCGAGCCGCATCGTGATCTCGCCGGGACCTTGTACGCCGAGGGAAGCCGGTATCTCGGTGGACACCATCCGACATTTTGCGGGGCGTCTGCCCATTCTCGGCGTCTGTTTGGGGCACCAGTCCTTGGCCGTGGCGTTCGGCGGCGAAGTCATCAGGGCCCAGCGGCTCATGCACGGCAAGACTTCGATGATTCGCCACGACGGCAAAACCATCTTTCGCGAATTACCCAACCCCTTCGAAGCGACCCGCTACCATTCGCTGATCGTCAACCGGGCGAATCTGCCGGCCTGTTTGGAGATCTCCGCCGAGAGCGAAGAAGGGGAAATCATGGGATTGCGGCACCGGACTTTGGCGATCGAAGGAGTGCAATTCCACCCGGAATCGATCCTGACCGCGGCGGGTAAGGATTTGCTCCGGAACTTCTTAAAACTCTAGCGAACCGCTCATAGCTGATAGCGAGCAGCCGGGGAAACAGAACTATGCGGTGAGTATCCAGCTATTCGCTACCCGCTGTTGGCTGTGAGCTTATGACCATGATCAAAGACGCCATCGCCAAATTGACGGAGCGGGTGGATCTCTCGGAGAAGGAAGCCGAGGAGGTCATGCTCGAGATCATGAACGGCGAGGCCACGCCGGCGCAGATCGCGGCCTACCTGATGGGCCTGCGCATGAAGGGTGAGACGGTCGACGAAATCGCCGGCTCGGTGCGGGCCATGCGGGCGAAAGCGGTCCGCATTCGCGTCGGGAACCCGTTGGTGGTCGACACCTGCGGAACCGGAGGCGACCGTTCCCATACGTTCAATATCTCGACGACCGCCGCCTTCGTCGTGGCCGCCGCCGGACTGACGGTAGCCAAGCACGGCAATCGGTCGGTGTCGTCCAAGTCGGGGAGCGCCGACGTGCTGGCCGCCCTGGGCGTGAAGATCGATCTGCCGACCGAGCGGGTGGCCGATTGCATCAACGAAGTGGGCATCGGATTTCTCTTCGCCCCTCTTTATCACGGCGCCATGAAGCACTGCGCCGGACCGCGGCAGGAGATGGGAGTCCGGACCATCCTGAATATCCTCGGGCCTCTGACCAACCCGGCCGGCGCCACCGTTCAGGTCATGGGCGTCTATGACGCGGGGTTGACGGAATTACTGGCGAAGGTGTTGGTGCACCTGGGGGCGCAGCATTGTTTTCTGGTCCATGGGATGGACGGATTGGACGAGGTGACGCTGACGGACCGCACGAGAATCTCGGAAGGCAAGGCCGGGGTGGTCTCCAGTTATTACATCGAGCCCGCCGAGTTCGGACTCAAGCGGGCGGCGCTAAAGGACCTGGTCGGAGGCACGGCTCAGGAGAACGCGAACATTACACGCGATATTCTCCAGGGGCGAAAGGGACCCAAGCGCGACGTGGTGTGTCTGAACGCCGCGCCGGCGTTGGTGGCCGGACGAAAGGCCAAGACGCTTCAGGAGGGCTATCAGTTGGCGGAGAGGGTGATCGATAGCGGCGCGGCGGCGGAAAAGTTGGAGCGGCTCATCGCGTTTACGAATAGGCGTGATAGGTGACACGTGATGCGTGACGAGGAAAGAAGGTGCAGACGGCGCAGCATGTCCTAGCTGCTCGTCACGTGTCACGTGTCACGCGTTACGCGTCACGGTTTCTGTCATGATTCTCGATCGAATTTTAGAACATAAGCGGGCGGAGTTGAGACACAAGCAGAGCCGGGGGTACTTGGCCGACTTGAAGGCGAAAATTCGCGATGCGGAGCCGCCGGTGGAGTTTGAGGCGGCGCTGGACGCGACGCGGCGGCCGGACAGTCCCGCGCTGATCGCCGAAGTCAAGAAGGCTTCACCCAGCCTGGGCCTGTTGCGGGAGGAATTCAAGGACAAGTTCGAGCCGGTCGAGATCGCCAGGCAGTACAAGGAGCACGGGGCGTCGGCTGTGTCGGTGCTCACGGACAAGGACTATTTCCAAGGCAGTCTGGACGACCTGCGGGCGGTGAAACAGGCCGTGGGACTTCCGACCTTGAACAAGGAATTCATGATCGGCGAGATTCAATTCTACGAAGCGCGGGCCTGCGGTGCCGACGCCGTGTTGCTGATCGTCGCCGCGTTGGAACGCCGGCAGTTGATCGACTTTTTCGCCTTGGCGCGCGAACTCTCGCTGGACGTGTTGGTCGAGACTCATCGCGAGCGCGAACTCGATACGGTGCTGGAATGGCTGCCCGATGTGCGGATGATCGGTGTCAACAATCGGGACCTCAAGACATTCTCGACGGACCTGGGAGTGACGCTCAGACTGGCCAAACGGATACCCTCGGACAAATTGATCGTGAGCGAGAGCGGCATTCACAAGCGGGACGACGTGCTGCGGTTGCTGGAGGCCGGGGTGCACGCGATGCTGGTCGGCGAGTCGCTGATCAAGGCGGACGACATCGGCGCGAAGATTCGAGAACTCACCGGGGTTCGACAGAACGCAGGTCGGTGAGTCGCGGCGATTCGGCGGAACGGTCGAAGGAGGGATTTCCATGCTGCTGCGCATGGCGTTCGCGGTGAGCCTGTTGCTGGGACTGGCCGGGTGCGCGGGCCAAACGTTGGATGACGCGTCCAAGAAATGGGATGCATGGATCGGAACGACCAAAGACAACCGGGTGCGCGAGTTGGGCATTCCGACGCGGTGCCATGCGTTTAAAGGCGGCGGCGAAGTGTGCGAATGGCCGGTCAAATGGGCCCCCGACACCACCGACACGCTGGCGCTCACGTTCGATTCAAGAGGGATGGTGTGCCAGTGGACCTTTCGCAGCCTGTACGGGGACCGGCACAGTCAAGGATCGTGTTGAGTCGCGCTGAAGAACGGCGGCGCATGGCATGCAAAATCAAAATCTGCGGCATCACCAACGCGCCGGATGCGCTGGCGGCGGTCGAGGCTGGCGCGGATGCGCTGGGATTCGTCTTTCACCGAAAGAGCCCGCGCTGGGTGGAAACGAAGGTCGTGAAGGCGATCGTGTCGGAGCTGCCGCCCTTCGTCCTGCCGGTCGGGGTGTTCGTCAATGAGGACGCGAAGGTCGTGCGCGATCTCATGGATGAGTGCGGGCTGGCGCTCGCGCAGCTTCACGGGGATGAAACCGCCTCCTATTGCGAGCTGTTGGCCCGGCCGGTTTTGAAAGCGATCCGCCTCAGGGATCGCGGATCGTTTCTGGCCTTGGCGGAATTTCAAGGACGGGCGCATGTGCGCGGCTTCGTGGTGGATGCTTTCTCCGAAGAGGCCTATGGGGGCACGGGGCAGACCACCGATTGGAACCTGGCGGCTGAGGCGGCGAAGGCCGCGAAGATCTTGCTCGCCGGCGGACTCACACCGGCCAACGTCGGCGCGGCGATCGAGAAGGTTCGGCCCTATGGCGTCGATGTGAGCAGTGGCGTGGAGGCGAGCCCTGGAAAGAAGGACCCTGAAAAGGTCCGCGCCTTCGTCCGCGCCGTGAGGCGTGCATCCTGTTAGCGCTCACGACACTCCCACCTTTCCTTCCTCTTGTTAAGGGGGAGGTTTCGTGGGGGTTCGCTGATAATTGACGGCCGATAGCTGACCACTGAGAACTCTTGGTATGTCCTCACTTCCCGACAAACGCGGCCGGTTCGGTCAGTACGGCGGCCGGTATGTTCCCGAGACCCTCATGCCGGCACTGCTGGAACTGGAGGACGCCTATCTGAAGGCGCGAACAGACCGCCGGTTCCAGGCCGAATTCAATCACTATCTGAAACGCTATGTCGGTCGTCCGACTCCGCTGTATTTCGCGGAACGGCTGACTCGGAAACTCGGCGGCGCGAAAATCTATCTCAAGCGCGAAGATCTCTGCCACACCGGCGCGCACAAGATCAACAATTCGATCGGGCAGGCCTTGCTGGCGAAGCGGATGCAGAAGCCGCGCGTCATCGCCGAGACCGGTGCCGGCCAGCACGGGGTGGCGGTGGCGACGGTGGCCGCGATGTTCGGGCTCCAGTGCGAGATCTACATGGGCACGGAGGACATGCAACGCCAGGCGTTGAACGTGTTCCGTATGCGGCTGCTCGGCGCCACGGTAACCGGAGTCGATGCCGGCAGCCGCACGCTGAAGGACGCCATCAGCGAGGCCATGCGGGATTGGACGACCAACGTGCGCACGACCCATTACATTCTGGGCTCGGTGTTGGGCGCCCATCCCTATCCCATGATGATCCGCGACTTTCAGGCCGTGATCGGGCGGGAGACGAGAAAACAAATTCTGGCGGAAGCGGGGCGATTACCGGATTATTTGGTGGCCTGCGTCGGCGGCGGCAGCAACTCCATCGGACTGTTCCACGCGTTCGTCGGCGACGCCAAGGTCAAGATGGTGGGTGTTGAAGCGGGCGGGTTGGGCATCGAGAGCGGAAAACATGCGGCCCGTTTTTCCGGCGGCCGGCCGGGCGTGCTGCACGGCACCATGACCTATCTGCTGCAGGATGACGACGGGCAGATCAGTCTGACCCATTCGGTGTCGGCCGGCCTGGACTACGCCGCCGTCGGACCCGAGCACGCCTTTTACCACGACGCCGGCCGTGTCCGGTACACCTACGCGACGGATGAGGAAGCATTGACGGCGTTCGACCTGCTCACGCGCGAGGAAGGCATCATGCCGGCGCTGGAAAGCGCCCATGCCATCGCGGAGGTGGTCAAGCTGGCGCCCAAGCTCAAGAAGAGCCAGATCGTGATCGTGAACCTGTCCGGCCGAGGGGACAAGGACGTGCAGCAGGCGGCGAGAATCAAGGGAGTCACGCTCTAAGGCAGGTGAAGCGTGATCCGTTATGGGTGATGCGTGAAGAGGGTGTCTGAGGCACGGAAGAGCCGTGTGTCTGCGGTTCAAACTTCGGCATTGTCGCGGTACCGTCACGCATCACGCGTCACGCATCACGCGCGGGTGAATCGCCTCGATGCGACATTTCGTCGGCTCAAGGATCGGGGCGAAAAGGCGCTGATCGCCTATCTCATGGCCGGCGATCCATCCTTGGCCGAGACGGAACAGCTCGTTCTGGAATTGGAGCGGTCCGGCGCGGATATCATCGAACTCGGCGTGCCCTTTTCCGATCCGATCGCGGACGGACCGGTGATTCAGCAAGCTGCCGAGCGGGCCTTGCGCAGCGGCACGTCGCTGCGCAAGATCCTTGCGACCGTCAAGGCGCTGCGAACCAAGACGCAAATTCCCCTCGTGCTGATGGCCTACTACAACACCATCCATGCGTGCGGTGAAGCCGAGTTTTGTCGAAACGCCGTCGAAGCGGGCGTGGACGGCCTCATCGTGCCGGATATGCCGCCGGAGGAAGCCGGGCCGCTGGAGGGACCGGCCGAGCAGGCCGGTCTGGCGCTGATCTTTCTCCTGGCCCCGACCAGCACCGAATCCCGCCGCGCCACGGTCGCCAGACGGTCGCGAGGGTTCGTGTACTACGTCTCGCTGACCGGCATCACCGGGGCGAAGCTCACCGACATGAACGAGGTCGGGCGGAATGTCGCCAAGATTCGCCGTATAGCCGAAGCGCCGGTCGCCGTCGGGTTCGGCGTCGCAACGGCCGACGATGCCGCCCGCGTCGCACAGATGGCGGACGGCGTGATTGTCGGCAGCGCCATCGTCCGGCGGATCGGCGAGCGCCTGCAGGATCCGCGGTTGGCCCCAGAGATCGGCACCTTCGTCCGGTCGTTGAAGGCCGCAATGAATCACGCCGTGCACGCCCCACGCACTGCCGAGGGCTAGTCTCTTCCGACCGCTCGTTTCCCATCTTTTGCTTTTCTTTTGCAGACTCTCCTGGTAAGGGAGATGTCATGACCTCGTCTCGACGTTCGAAATCGACAATCGTTCGACCGCGCAAACGGGTGCCTCCCTCAAAGGCGTTGAAGCATTCCTCTCGGCAGGCTCGTCCGTCCGCCGCCGCTCTGGCGGTATCGGCCAAACTCATCGTCACCCTCCAACGACGATTGCTGGAGACCATCAGCAGCGCCGAGGAACGACGGCGCTCTCCGGCCGGTGTCGCCGACATGTTCGTGCGGCTTTTCCACAATCTCACCAAGGTCGGCGGGATCGCCGTGTATCTTCGAGACGAGCAGACGCGGGAGATGCGGGGATTGGCCGAGGCCGGGTGTCCTCAAGGTCCGTTGGCCGAGCAGTGGAGAAGCGTCTTGGAGCGTATCGAGCGCGGCGGTCGCGTGGTGACCAGCGATCCCTTGCTCGTCTATCCGATGAAGCAGATCGGCCGGCTGGACGGACTTTTGGTCGTTCAAAACGGCCAACCCGGCAAACTGTCAGCTCGCGCGATCATCGGTCTGCTCGACGCCGTGGCGCCGTGGCTCGCCGTGGCCTTGGACCATGCCAGGCTGGCGCAGAAGTACGCGCAGAAGATCATCCGTATTCAGTGCCTGGAAGAGGTGAGCGATCTTCTCAACTCGATTCTGGACGAGGATGAAAAGCTTCGGCGCGCCCTCGAAGCGTCGCTCCGCCTGGTGGACGGGGAGGCCGGCGCGCTGTTCCTGGCGGAGAGCGCCGGTCACACCTTCACGGCCGCAGTCGTGGCGGGAGACAAGGCGTCAGCCGCCAAGGGGATACGGTCCGGCATCGCCGAATCCGTCATGCGCGACGGCAAGTCGGTGCTGGTGAAGGATGCGCGACTGGACCCCAGGGTCATGGAGTCGAACGGGTGGGGGGCGCTCTTTCCTGTTCGAACCGTGGTGTCGGTCCTGGTCCGCGTCGGCACCAGAAGCCTGGGAGTCTTGGAAGTCGTGAACAAACGCGGGAACAGGCCGTTCAGCAACTGGGACCTACTGGAACTCTCCAGCCTGTCCAACCAACTGGCCTTAGCGTTGGACCCTGCGCGCCTCAGCCGCGCAGGGTCGTAACCACTCCTCTCACCGCCGTTCCGGCGGCATGAAGCGGATCATCTCCTGGCCGAGTTCCATCGCCACCTCTTTCATATTGGGGCGAAAAAAGATGTAACTCTTGACCACCTGGTGGCGGGCTTTCCACACGATGGCGCCGGTGGCGGCATCGACCAGGCGGAGCCCCAGTCCGACTTTGGCGATGTTGTCGCCGTCCTGGCGGGTGTATTCCCACGCGTTGACCTTCACCACGAGCAACGCGTCCGCTTTCAACGCCTGGCCGATCTTGACCGCCGCCTGCTTGTCCGACTGCCCGGTAGTCTCCATCTTGGTGAAGTACACCACGAGCGCGTCGAACGCGTCCTTGGTCGCCTGGAAAATATCCGTGACATCCTCGGGCGGAACCACCCGCTCGAATTTGTTGCTTCTCATCAGCGCGGCGGCGAGCACTTCCTCCACGTCCTCCCGGGCGGCATCGTATGGACCGGCAAGTTGCAGGATCGCGATCGACTTCGGATGAAACCCTTTTGCGGCCGGGCCTTCCCACACTTCCTGCAATCCGCCGCATCCGGCGAGCGTCATGATCGCCAGCAGCAGGCTCAAACCGAGCCGATGCGACCTCCGTCCGTTCCTATTCATGAGCATCACTCTATCAAGTCCGTTAAAACGTCAGCGACAGCGAGCCAGAAGCCAGTGCGCCGCGCTCGCGAAAATCATATCCGCCGCCGATGTCCACCCGCAAGGCGAAGATCTTCAGGCCGAAGCCGGCGGTGGGCGTGATCGGGGATGCCGCGTCCTCCACGTTTTTCAGGGCGCCCACGCGGAGCGAAAGAAATTCCGAGAACAGCGTCTGTTCGGCGCCCAGACTGAGTACGCGACTTTTGACTCCCGGCAGAAGAGTCGTATTGGAGAGAATATCGCCGTCGAAGCTGATCGTCAAAGAGGGATACGGATTCACCGCCAGGCCGCCGCGGACCTGCCGGGCCAGCTTGAATTCCTGCCCGTTCGGCGCGTCGAAACCCGGTTCGTTGATGTCCTTTGCGACCACGCCCAACCGCAACCAGGACGCGGGACGATAGATGGCCCCCACGTCGATGGCGTAGGCCGTCGAGATCTTCGCCCTACCGAAGTCCTCGAGGACATCGAAATCCGTCTCGGCCCCGCGGATGTTGGTGACGGCGGCGTAGGCCGCGCCTTGAATGAGTTTGCCGGTCACGCCGATGGCGAACGTCTTGTCGGCGAACGCATAAGCATAGGAGAAGGCCGCCTGGCGGGCTTCGAGGCCGTGGAGGGCGAACTGGCCGTTAACGGTGAAGGGAGTTCCTCCTCCACCGCTGATCGAGGCCGGCGTTGAGACGAACGCGCCTCCCGTGGCCACATCCGACACGTTGAATCCGAAGGCGTGATTACCCAAGTTGCCCTTGACATACACTCCCCCGGCTCCGATCCCCGAAACGGTCGAGCCCGGTTTGTTGATCCGGTCCGCAAGGCTTTGCAACCTGGCCTGGTTGCTTGCTGATGTGTCGTTGAGATTGATGTCGTTGATGTCCTTGGCCGTGTCGATGACACCCAGCCGATCGATACCTTGGGCGCTCCCTTGGACGCGAATGTCGAACGTCTTGCTCATCGCCAATCCGGCCGGGTTCCAATACGTCGCCAACGCATCGGTGGTCACGGCGACGCCGGCGCCGCCCATCCCGACGGCTCTCGGCCCGACAATCGCGAATTCCACGGCGGGTGCGCGCAGCGGAATCGCCGCAAGCAAGAGCACGATAGCTCCGAGAGTAAGGAAGGTCCGCTTCATGACCATTCAACCCTCTTTCGCCTAAATAATCATCCCGTCTTCCATGTGAATGATCCGGTCCGCCTGCGCGGACAGTTTTTCATTGTGGGTGACGATCACGAACGTCGTGCCGCGGGCCCGGTTCAGTTCCCGCAACAGGGCGAACAGCGCCTCGCCGGTATGCGTGTCCAGGTTGCCGGTCGGTTCGTCCGCCAGCACCAGGTCCGGTCGCTGCATCAGCGCGCGGGCCACCGCCACGCGCTGTTGTTCGCCTCCGGAAAGCTCGCCGGGTTTGTGGTGCAAGCGATCGCCCAGGCCGACGTCCTTGAGCAGCGTCGTCGCGTCGGCGACGACCTCGGTCTTGGGCCGCTTCTGGATGAGCGCGGGCAGGTACGCGTTTTCCAATGCGGTGAATTCAGGCAGCAGGTGATGAAATTGAAACACGAACCCGATGCGCCGGTTCCGGAACTCGGCTTGCTCTTGTTCCGAGAGGCGAAACACATCTTCGCCTTCGAACAGCACCGTGCCTCGGGTCGGCCGCTCCAACGTCCCCATGATGTGCAGCAGGGTGCTCTTGCCCGCGCCGGACGCGCCGACGATCGCCACCAACTCGCCCCGGCGCAGGTCGAGATTGATGCCTTTCAACACCTTCAACTCGCGCCCGGCCATGGGGAAGGATTTGTGAAGATCGACGACTCGTAACATGAGTAATTGAGTGATTCAGTGATTAAGTGATTGATCAGATCGACGGCGCAGTCCGGCGTCCTCTTGGGAGCACTGCTTCACAATCACTCAATCACTTAGTTACTGAATCACTGGCTATTCATACCGCAGCGCCGCCGCCGGATCGAGTTTGCCGGCTTGCCACGACGGGTACAGCGTGGCGGCGAAACTGATCAGAATGGCCGAGCCCGCCACGAGGATCACATCCACCGCCTGCACGTGAACCGGGATGCGGGAGATGTAATAGACCGTCGGGTCGAAGGTCCAGTACGTCTGGATGAGCCAGAGAAACGCATAACCCAGCGGAACGCCGATGACGGTGCCGGTCAATCCGATGATCAGGCCGTTCAGCATGAAGATGCGCATGATCGCCTTGCGGGTCGCCCCCATCGCTTTCAGGATCGCGATTTCCCGCTGCTTCTCGGTCACGATCATCGTGAGGGTGCTGACGATGTTGAAAGAGGCCACGATGGTGATGAGGACCAGCAGCAGGAACATCATGGTCTTCTCGAGCTTCAGCGCGGAGAACAGATTGCGGTTGAGTTGCATCCAGTCGCGGGCCCAGTAGGGGAAGCCGAGCGCGTGCTCGATATTGCGGGCGATCTCGCCGGCCCGAAAGATCTCGGTGACCTTGACTTCGATCCCGCTGACCGTCGGCCCCATGTTGAAGAATTTCTGGGCCTCGTCCAGCGCGATGTAGGCGAGGGATGAGTCGTATTCGTACATGCCCGATTCGAAGATCCCGACGACGGCGAAGGTGCGGATCTTCGGAATCATGCCGACCGCGCTGATCGAGCCGACCGGCGAGACCACGTTGACCGTGTCGCCGATGAACGCGCCCAAGCGGAGCGACAGCTCCTTGCCCAGAATGATGCCGGGCCTGGCCGCCACCTCGGTGTCGCCGGTCCGGCTGCCTTCCATCGGCTGCGTCACCTTGACCGGGGTGTTCAGATCGAGCAGGTTGCCGCCTCGGAGGTTCTTGGCCAGATCGGTCACACGGGCCTCCCGCTCGGGGTCGATTCCCCGCAAGATGATGCCTTGCACGCCGGTCTGCGAGGTCAGCAGCACCTGCCGCAGCACGAACGGCGTCGCGGCGACGACCTGCGGGACTTCTTCGATGCGTTTCACCTGCGCATCGTAGTCGGCGATCCCATCTTTGGTCCGGTCCTGGACGATGATGTGGGCGGTCGTGCCCAGGATCTTGGCCTGCAGGTCCTCCTTGAACCCGGTCATGATGCCGAGCGTGCCGATGAGCGCCGCCACCCCGAGCGTGATGCCGGCGACCGAGACAACGGTGTTCAGCGAGATGGTTCGGTGGCGGCGCTTGGCCCGAAGGTACCGCAGGCCGATGAAGATCTCGTAGGGGAGCGCCATCGTCACTTCTCCGGCCTGAGTTGGGGGAACAGCACCACGTCGCGGATCGACGCCTGGTCGGTGAACAGCATGACGAGCCGGTCGATCCCGATTCCCTCTCCCGCGGTGGGGGGCATGCCGTATTCGAGCGCGCGCAGAAAATCCTCGTCCAACAGGTGCGCCTCTTCGTCGCCGGCCTCCCGCTGGGCGAGTTGCGCCTCGAACCGTTGGCGCTGCTCGAGCGGATCGTTCAACTCGGAGAAGGCGTTCGCGATTTCCCGGCCGGCGATGTACAGCTCGAACCGATCGGTCAAGGTCGGATCGGAATCCTTGCGGCGGGCGAGCGGCGAAATGTCGATCGGGTAATCGGTGATGAGGGTCGGTTGCTGGAGATGGGGTTCGACCGTCTCCTCGAACATCTCGTTCAGGACCGTCACCAACGGCGCGTTCGGATCGACCTCGACGCCCAGCCGCTTCGCGGCGGCCAGCGCGGCCGCCCGATCGCGCAGGACGGACTGGTCCAGCTTGTTCACCTCCAGGATCGCCTGGTGGTACGACCAACGCCTCCACGGGGGCGACAAGTCGATCTGCCGGCCCTGGTACTCGATCGCGGTCTTGCCCAGCACCTCCCGCGCGAGGCGGACCACCAATTCCTCGGTCAGCGCCATCAAGTCGGTGTAGTCGGCGTAGGCGACATAGAATTCCAACATCGTGAATTCCGGATTATGAATCGTCGAGATGCCCTCGTTCCTGAAGTTGCGATTGATCTCAAACACCCGCGGGAAGCCGCCGACGATGAGTCGCTTCAGATAAAGCTCCGGCGCGATCCGCAGATAGAGGTCCACCCCCAGCGCGTTGTGATGGGTGACGAACGGCTTGGCCATTGCGCCGCCGGGGATCGGGTGCATCATCGGCGTCTCGACTTCCAGGAATCCCCGTTCGATGAGGAACGAGCGGACGCCGGCGATGATGCGGCTGCGGGCGGCGAAGATCTCATGGACGGACGGGTTGGCGATCAAGTCCACGTACCGCTGGCGGTAGCGGGTCTCCACGTCGGTGAGCCCGTGCCACTTTTCCGGCAGGGGCCGCAGCGCCTTGCTGAGAAAGGCCAACGAACGGACTTCGACGGTGAATTCGTCGGTCTTGGTGCGAAACAACCTGCCGGTGACACCGATCCAGTCGCCGAGATCCAACTCCTCGCAGATCCGGTAGGTGTGTTCGCCGAGGAGATCCTTCTTGAGATAGACCTGCAAGCGGTCCGCGCCGTCCTGGAGCACGGCGAAGGCGGCCTTCCCGAAGCGGCGCAGGGCCACGATGCGGCCGGCCAGCGTACAGTCGATGCGCTCCTGCTCCAGCGCCTCCTTGGATTTCCGTCCGTGGCGACGAATCAGGTCGCCGGCGCGGTCCTTCACCTCGAACCGCGAGCCGTAGGGTTGCACCCCGAGCCGGCGGAGCGTGTCGAGTTTCTTGATCCGCTGGAGTCGCTGTTCGTTGAGTTCGTCCATCAATACAACCGTGAGAGGTGATGCGTGACGCGTGACGGATCGGAGATGAAGAAGGTTGTGTCTTGCGCGTGACGTGTCACGCGTCACGTTACTTTGCGCTTGTCATCTGTTTCTTCAGATACGCTTCGATGAATTCGTCCAGATCGCCGTCCATGACGGCCGTGACGTTGCCGACCTCGACGTTCGTCCGGTGGTCTTTCACCATCTGATAGGGTTGGAACACATAGGAACGGATCTGGCTTCCCCAGGCGATTTCCTTTTTCTCGCCGACGATCGCCTGGAACTCCGCCTGCTTTTTCTGTTGCTCGAGCTCATAGAGGCGCGCTTTCAGAATCTTCATGGCGCCCATCCGGTTCTGCAGTTGCGATCGTTCGTTCTGGCATTGCACGACGATGCCGGTGGGGATGTGCGTGATGCGGATGGCCGTTTCCACTTTGTTGACGTTCTGCCCACCGGCGCCGCCGGAGCGAAAGGTGTCGATCCGCAGGTCCTTCTCGTCGATCACGACCTCCACGTCCTCTTCGATCTCCGGATACACGAACACGGAGGCGAACGACGTATGCCGCCGCTTGTTGGCGTCGAACGGCGAAATCCGCACCAGGCGATGCACGCCGGCTTCGGCCTTAAGGTAACCGTAGGCGTACGGACCGGTGATCGAGAGGGTCGCGCTTTTGATGCCCGCTTCGTCGCCCGCCTGCAGGTCCAGCGTTTCGACCTTGAACCCTTTGCGCTCCGCCCAGCGGACATACATCCGCAAGAGCATCTGGGCCCAATCCTGCGATTCGGTGCCGCCGGCGCCGGGATGGATCGCCAGGATGGCGTTGCTGGCGTCCCGTTCCCCGGCCAACAGCAGCTCGATGCGCAATGCGTTGACCGCCGCTTCAAATTGATTCAATTCGGCGGAGAGCTCCCGTTCCAGCTCGGCGTCGCCCGTTTCCTCGGCCAGTTCCACCATGGCGCAGAGGTCGCTATGCCGGCGTTCGATCTCGCGCCAGCGGTTGATCTCCCGCTCGATGGTGGCTTTTTTCCGGCTGAGTCGCGCGGCGGCCTGCGGATCTTTCCAGAAGTCCGGATGCGCCGATTGCTCGTCCAGGGCTTTCAACTCGGAGGTCAATCGAGGGAGGTCAAAGATGCCCCCGCAGTTCGCTCACCTGTTCCCCGATGGTTCGGACTCGCGCACGGACTTCGTCAAGCATATGTTCTCCAATGGCAAGGGGCGAGAGCCAAGGGGCAAGGGACTAGGGGATCGCTCGCCGCTAGCCTCTCGCCGCGCGCCGCCGTCGCCGCTCTGCGGCGACGGCTAAAAGTCCGGTGATTATAACACACCCGTACGCGAACACATCACCGTATCGCGTGTAAAACGTCGGGCGGCGTTGAACGGGAATTGCGCCCGTCACCGCGTCCTCCGTGAAGATCGGCGTGGCCTGGAGGATGCGCCCGGAGGGATCGATGAAACCGGAGATCCCCGTATTGGCCGCTCGGGCGAAGGCCACGCGGTTCTCCACCGAACGGAACACCACCATCCCGAAATGCTGATAGGGAGCGGCCGAGCGGCCGAACCAGGCGTCGTTGGTGATGGTCGCCATGAACTCGGCGCCGTTGGCGGCGAATTCGCGAACCAGGTCGGGGAAAATCACTTCGTAGCAGATCACGACGCCGAACTTGACTTCCGGTCTTCCCTCTCCCCCTTGTGGATGAGGGGCGACTTGCGGGCGTATGGTCAGAATGGTGGGCGTCGTTCCGGCCTCGAAGTCGCCGATGCCCTCCACGAGTTTGTCGAGAAAGAACAGCAGCGAAGAATGCAGCGGAATGTACTCGCCGAAGGGAACCAGATGCTGCTTGTCGTAGCGGCCCATGATCTGGCCGTCGGGCGAGAGCAGATACGCGCTGTTCAGCAGGTACGGACGGCGTTCCAGGCTGTATCGAAGCGCCGGGCTGCCGAACAGAATGGGTGCGCGCGCCTCTCGCGCCATGGCGGTCACTTCGAGCCGGTACTGCGGTTCCAGCTCAAAGAAAAAAGGGGTCGCCGCTTCCGGCCAGATGATCAAATCGGACCGATCGGCCACCTGCGCCGTCAGACGACGGTAGCGCTCCAGCGTCTCCTGACGGTACGCTACGTCCCACTTGTGGGCCTGGTCGATATTGGCTTGCACCAGTCCGATGGACAGTCTTCGGGTGTCGCGGGAGGCCGCGTGCGCGTCCAACACATTCTGTCCATATGCCCATGCGATCGTCACGGCGAGGACGGCGGCGGCCGGCGCCTGCCAGGCAAACCGCACCCAACCCTGGCGGTGGACGCGGGCGAGGAGCCAGATCATCAGCTCGGTCAACGCAAGGTTCACGAGCACGATCAGGAACGACACGCCGTAGACGCCGGTATGGTCCGCGATCTGGATGATCGGCAGCCATTGGTACTGCGAATACCCGAGCAGGGCCCAGGGCAAGCCGGACAGGAAATAGGTGCGCAGCAGCTCGAGCGACACCCAGAGGCTGGGAGCCGTGAGAAAGAGGAGAGACGGAGCCGCCCGTCTGAGCTTCGCATACCCCACTGCGTACAGCGCGACGTATGATCCGAGGTAAGCGGTCAGCAGGACCATCACGGCATAGCTGGCCGCCAGAGGCATCTTGCCGTAGAGATGCATGGCCGTGACCACCCAGGACATGGTGCCGGTGAATCCGATCAGGCCGGCGAGCCAGCCGATTTGGAATGCCTGGCGCGGGGTCGTCGACTCAACGGCAAGATGGAGCGGGATCAGGGCGATCCAGGCGAGGGCGCCGAGATCGAAATCGGGAAAGCACAGGGGAGAAAGAAACCCGCTCGCGCAGGCCAGGAGAATCTGACGCGCGAGGGCTTTGTCCATCGGGCGTACCTTAGCGAAATGGACTTGCCGATGCAACTTCGCTATTGTGGCTGTCAGCTTTCAGCCGTCAGGAATCAGCTTTCCTCCCCCTTTCATGGGGGAGGGCAAGGGTGGGGGTGAAACTGAGTGCTGATAGCTGATCGCTGAAAGCTCATGAGGCGGCCATGATCAAATGCCGGTTACTCGGGTTGTTTGTGTTTCTGCTGGTGGGAGGCGCCTCCGTCGCCCGTGCCGAAGAGCCTCCGATTTGGCGGCAAGCCGGGATGAAGCTCGCGCGCGGTGCGATCAACTTCAGCACCGGCTGGATCGAGTTGCCCAAGCAAATCTATCTGATAAGCCAAGCAGAGGGTTGGGTGACCGGCGCCCTCCGGGGCCCGATTGACGGACTGGGCATGTTCGTCGTCCGCACGGTCGCCGGCGCGTATGAAGTGCTGACGTTTCCGTTTCCCGTTCCGCCGCAGTACCGGCCCATGTTCGAGCCGAGTTTTGTCTGGGAGCAGGATGAGGTGACTGCCGCCGATGGTCCCTCCTCATCTTCTTCCCTTCCCTAACTGCTCTTCGCAAAGGATCTGCCCCGTCACCTTGGTCCTCAAGAGGAGCGGTTTCTTCTCCTGAACAAGTCCGTGCTCAACGACTGGATGCGGTCCAGAAACAGCGTGCCGTTCAAGTGATCCACCTCGTGTTGAAAGGCGAGGGCTTCCAGGCCTGACGTAATGAGCGTTCTCGTACGGCCCTCCGGGGTCACGCCTTCCACGACCGTCCGTCCGTACCGCAGGACATTGCCGGTATAGTCGGGGACGCTCAAACAGCCCTCCCGGATGATGCGTCGGTCATCCTGATCCACGATCCGCGGGTTCAGCAGCACTACCAGCCCGTGGCCGGTCTCGCCTTTCTTGCGCGTCACATCGACCACGATGACTTGGAGCAAAGACCCGATCTGCGGGGCGGCGAGCGCGACGCCGGGCGACGCCTCCAGAGTGTCGAGCATGTCCCGGATGAGGCCCGGCAATGCCGGATCGTCCAACGAGACCGGCTTCGCCACGCCTTTGAGGATCGGATCGGGGTAGAGCAGGATTGGACGGACAGCCACGAGCGGCTACAACCGAACCTGTTCGATAGGGCGAAACGTCAAATCCACGCCCAGCGCCGGCTTCAGCCGTTCGAGGGCCTGTTCGAGTTCGGCCGGCGGGGAACTTTCAGGAAGCTGGATTTCCAAGATCATGACATACACCGGCCGGTCCTCCGAGCCGATCACCCGGGTGTTCATGTCCGTGATGTTGCCGCCGTGATCGGCCACGGCCCGCGCGACCTGCGCGACGATGCCGGGGTGATCGGCGCCGTAGACCGACAACATGAAGAGCGGCGCGTCGGAAACCGGCGTCCGTTCCGCCGCCTGAGCCGGAAGCTCCCGGCAGAGCACCGTCAACTCCATGTGGAAAATGTAGGGAGCCAGGCGCTCGGAGAGGCGATCTGCTGAAAGCCCTTCCGGCAACCGCACCATGACCATCATCGAGAATTCGCCGCGCAGCCTGGTCATGCAGGTATCTTCGATGTTGCAGCCGAGCCGGTAGAGCCCTTCAGCCAGGCCCGCGACGATGCCCGGCCGATCCTGACCGAACGCGGTGATCATGGCGAAGTCGGGCACGCTCAACCTCTCCGGCGCAATGGAACGGGAAAGCGGCGCCAAACTAACAGGGGGGTGAGGAGCGAGTCAAGGCGAGTCGATCCCGTCGGCACCTTGTCCGGTCAAAGAGAACTGAGTATTCTAGCGCGCATTATTTATGACGGTTCGTCGCGCTGCACCCATTGCACCGAAAGAGCAACGGGTACCCGGTAGACGCGTCGTGAGACAGGCACGCGCAGCCACGAGGGAGGGAGGCAGACTTGCAACAGGATGGTGACCGACTGAGGGGCGAGCACGCCTGTCGGAACAGCGTATCCGCGTTTGCAGCAGAAACGTTCATGTTTAATGCGGGCTAGGTCTCTTCGTACGGGAACGTCGCGATGCCGCGCAACGAGCAATTCACCCGCCAGTGGCTCATCGTGCACAAGCTGGCAGCCTCGCGCGCCGGTTTGACCCTGGAAGAGTTGCGCGAGGCGCTGCTGTCGGACTATCTGAAACATCCGCGGACGCTCCGCCGCGATCTCGAGGCGCTGGAGGCCGCCGGCGTCCCGCTGCTCAACGAGCGCGCGGACGGCCGCGTCCGCTGGCGCCTCATGGACGGCTATCGGAACCTGCCGCTGACCTTCTCGCCGACCGAGCTGATGGCGCTGCTGATCAGCCGGCATCTGCTGAAACCCCTCCAAGGCACCCACATCTGGTCCGCGTTGGACTCTGCAATGAGCAAGGCCGCAGCCGTGTTGCCGCCGAGCAGCCACCACTATCTCGGCCAGATGCGGGACATCTTGTCCGTCGGCATCGGTCCGCATAAGCGGTACCAGCGGCACCGCGAGACTATCGATCGTCTGACCCAGGCCATCGACAAGCACCGCACGGTCCAAATGCGCTACTACTCGGCGTCTCGGAGCCGCATGACACGCCGCGAAGTCGATCCGTATCGGCTGTGGTATGCGTCGGGCGGGCTGTATCTGGTCGGCCATTGCCATCTGCGGAAAGACGTACGGATGTTCGCCGTCGAGCGCATTCGATCCGTCACTCTGACGGACCATCCGTATCAAATGCCGCTGGGGTTCGATTTGGACGCCTATGTGCAGGACGCCCTGACCGTCATGCGGGGAAAGCGCATCGATGTGGAACTGCTGTTTGACAAGGCGACGGCCGCCTGGGCCAAGGACCGGATCTGGCATCCGAGCCAGAAACTGACTCCGCTCAAAGGAGGCCGGCTCCGCATGGCGTTGCAGGTGGCGGATACGCGGGAACTGGTCGGCTGGGTGTTGAGCTTCGGCAGCGGCGTCACGGTTGTGCGGCCGGACTCCTTGCGCGGGGCGGTCAAGAAGGAAGCCAAGAACATTCTAGAGGGGTCATAAAGTTGGTCCTCTGAATCGGTCGATCTGGTCTCTCTCGTGCGTGGTCTATCTCGTTTGTTTCGTGCGTGGGACCAGAGAGACCAGAGAGACCGCACAACTTTCTTCGGAGAGTGACCTCGGATGTCACAGTGTGTGGCTGCCGACTCCCCGGCCGGCGCGGGTAAGTGCCGGTGGGCGAAGGAGAATTCTCCGCGTAAAAAATGTCAGCGAAGATGACCTCGCTTGTCACGGACGCATGCGACGCTCGTCGCTAGTCAAATATCCCTCTCCCCATGGGGAGGGCAGGGTGAGGGTCTTCATCATCCCCCCTCTCCCCTTGCGGGAGAGGGGAGGGTGAGGGGAAGCGGAGCGATGGCAGAAAGGAGGCGGCTATGCGAGACGCTGCACTGACGGTGACGATTCTCTTGTTGTGCGTCGCGTCGGCCTGGGCCGAGATGGGATTCGATCCGAAGTACGAGCGGGACTACAACATCTTCAACCCGGCCAGCCGGTATGCGCCTGACAATCCGCTCAATCCCGCCAACGCCTATCATCCGGATAGTCCGTTCAATCCTGCGAACCGATACGATCCCGGCAACCCCGCCAATCCCATCAACAAATACAGCCCGAACAACCCCTTCAATCCGATGAACCGCTATCATCCGGACAATCCGCTGAATCCGGCGAATCAGTTCAACCCCAACGTGCCCTTTGCACCGTTGGACGGAGGCGCCGGTCGGCGGAGCACGCGATGAGGGGCGGGAGAACGGCGTGCGGGACGGCGAAAGAAGGACGGGCTCGGCGGGAAGCGACGGCCGGCACCGGTGGGTTAGCCTTCAGCCCCGGCCGCTCGGAGGACGTAGTGCAGTTCGCCCTGCAAGCCCAACTGGTCGGCCCAGTTCCACAGGTAGCTGAGATCGAGGTGCAGACGCGGGTTCTGGACGATGCTAATCACGTCGTCAAAATCTGTCGGGCGGCCGGCTTTAAGTTTGAGGATCATCAGGTCTTCCGGGCTTACGACGGAGAGCGAGAGCCCATGAAGCTGGATCGTCCGTGTCCGTGTCAACGCCTCGCGTTCATGTCGGTCTGAGGCATGGATAAGATCGAGCGGGTAGTCGGGATGACGCTGCGAGACAAAACGAGTGACCCTGGTTTCGGCCATCGGATTGGCCGCCTGCCACTGCTGATTGACGGTGATACCAGACGATGACAGCCGAGCGATGAGCCGTTCCTTGGCATCCTGATCGACAAGGATGAGCAGATCAAGATCGTGCGTGGCTCTGGGCCGGCCCCAGGCTCCGAGAGCCGCAGCTCCGATGAGACAATGCGGAACGGACAGTGTGGAGAGATCAGCCAGGACGTTGGTCAAAAGAGACTGCAGGCCGGGTGGAAGGGGTGACGCTGGCTCTTCACGGAGATCGTCGGTCTTCACGCCGTTACCAAGGCAGGAGGAGGATCATGGCTTCTCGGACTCGGCCTCTGGTGTGTGGGAATAGAGCGCGGCCGCAAAGGCTTTGGCTAAAGCAAGATGTTCATCCGACAGGCGGCAACATAGGAGAATGCCTTCCTCCGGCGTGGAAGGATAGTCCGAGGGGCTGATCTGCGCCGCGGTCACATGAAGCTTGCGCAGCCAGATGGGAGGATTCGCGGGGTCGAAGGCCATGGCGGCGATTGTACCGCACCCGGACGGAAAGGCAAAGCCGGCCGACGCCGGCCTAGACTGGCTCCGGTCGTGGCGTCGCGAAGGCCGGTGTCTGTGCCGGCATCTACGCGGGAGAGTAGAGATGGAGCCCTGGAATCTTTTTGAAGTGGGCGTCCAGACTATGCACAGGGCAGTCCCGCTCGATGGCTAAGGCGGCGATGATCAGGTCCGAGAGCGGCAAGGTCACCCCTCTGCGGAGCAGCGACGCCGAAAGAGTGCCGGCCTGCAACCAAGTGGATTGAGTCACTTCATAATACGGCAGGGCAAGCAAGGCATCGGAGAGCGAATGGCGTTCGGACGAAGTTCGGCAGCCCTGGAGCAATTCGGCCAAGACCACGCCGACGAGAGCAATCTCGTCAGCGTCGATGAGTAAGTCGAGGACCGCTTTCTCCGGCGAATCCGGGCGATTAAAGAAGGGAATCCGGACGGAGGTATCAGCGATGACCATGCCGGCGGCGTTTCAAGGAGGCTTGATGGCGGATCTCGGCCTGTTCCAGTTGTTTCCAATCCAGGTCGAGACGGATCTTGCCGCTCAAGGCCTTGAGCTGATCCAGCTTCTTCCTGCGGATCAATTCCGCTGCCGCCCGATGGATCGCCTCGGTCTTGGTCTTGGCGGATGTCGCCTCCATCAGTTCACGAATGAGTTTCTCGTTGAGATCCAGGGTCGTCCGCAAGAGCATCCCCTTCGTGATATGCATGCATCGTATGCATAGGGCATGCAGATGTCAATTGCCTTGCCGGAAATCGGGTGGAGTCGGAACTTAGGAGGGGGTGGGGTTTGCCATGAGCGCAGTCGAAAGGGACGGGTGGGAGAGCGAAGCTCCCCGCCTTGGTCAGGCAGGGGCAAACCAATAATCCCTCTCCCCGGGTACCCGTTGCTCCGCCGGCTGCAACGGGTGATGGAGAGGGTGGGGGTGAGGGGGGACGTGCCAAGGGCCTCGGCAAAACCGCCATGGCGGGGCCGGGGTGGCTGTGGCGGCGAGAGGGCACGTCTACGCAAAGGCATATGAGGACTGGTCGGCGCCCATGAGCGAAGAACTGGAGGTGTTGAAGTTGGTCACGCGGCGGTTGGCCGATGCGGGCATCCCCTATATGGTGACGGGCTCGATGGCCGTCAACTTCTATGCCGTACCCCGGATGACCCGGGACATTGACCTGGTGGTCGAGATAGACGAGCGTGTGGCAGATCACGTCGTGGCCCTGTTTCAGGACGAGTTCTACGTTGACCGCGAATCGGTGCAAAGCGCCGTTGAGGCCAGGGGGATGTTCAACATGATCCACATGGCCTCTGTGGTCAAAGTAGACCTGATTGTGCGAAAGGACACCGAGTACCGGCGTACGGAGTTCGCTCGCAAAAGGCGGGTGTCGCTGGAAGGCCAAGAGTTGTTCATCGTGGCGCCCGAGGACCTGGTCCTCTCCAAGCTGGAGTGGGCCAAAGACAGCCGGTCTGAGGTGCAGCTTGGCGATGTGCGCAACCTCCTGGCGAGCGTTCCGGATCTCGACAAAGACTATCTGGCGCGATGGGCCGACCGGTTGAGCGTGGGAGCGCTGTATCGCGAGGTCTGTTCATGAAAGACACGTCACCGGAGATCGAGCGACGATTTCGAGAGATGCTGCTGGCCCGCTCAGGCGAAGAACGACTCAAGATGGGCTGTTCGATGCACCAGTTTGCCCAACTGCTGGTGCGGGCGTCGGTGCTGGCGAGGCACCCCCAGGCGACGCCTGCTGAACTGCGCCGGGAATTATTTTTGCGCTTCTATGGGCAAGAATTGAGTCCAGACCGGCGCCGAGCGGTCTTGTCTGCATTGGAGACTCTTGGATGAGTCCGAGGTGGGAGTTCCAAGAGTAGTTCACGCGCGCCACCGGCCATGAACCCTATCCGTTTCAGATCCGCTTCGCCTGCGGGGACTGGCTCCACGACGTGGTGCCTGTATCCGGTTACATAAATCCCTCTCCCCTGGCGGGAGAGGGCGGGGGCGAGGGGGCCAACGGAGCCCCCTTCAACTTTTTACCCTCGTCCTGTGAGGAAGAGGGGGCAGGTGAAAGGTTAGTTGTGGACCTGCTGACGAGGCTGGGGAGGATCGCGATAGCGATGCCGGGGTGGCTGTGGCGGCGAGCCCGGCGAAGAATCTCAGCCGCAGTACCATGTACGCCGTATGCCGTGGCGGGGATGTCGGCAGCTAGCCAAGGATGGTCGGTAGGATGAAGTCGATCCGCTTCACAAGCCATGCCGAGGAGAAGTTTGCTATTCTGCAGGCGCACGGCTGTGCGGTGACCCGAGAACAGGTGCTGGAGACGCTCCGCCATCCTGCCACCGTTGCCGAAGGGTACAAGGGGAGGCGGATTGCTCAAGGGACGCTCAGCCTGAATCATCTTCTGTGTGTTTGTGGAAACTGAGACTGAGTTCGTCATTGTCACATTCTATCCTGTGCGGAGAGCACCCTATGAAGGTGCAGTATAACCGCGAGAACGATGTGCTGACCATCCATCTGTCCGAGGGGACGATCGACCACGCGGAAGAGACGGATGGCGTAATCGTTCATTTCTCACCGGATGATCGCCCTGTGTAGCTGGATGTGCTGGATGCCAGCCAGTTTTTGGCGCGGCTCACCAAAATCACCGCGCCGGCCGAACCAGGCAAAGTTGTGCCGCTGTAAGGGGGAAGCCAGGTTGGAACGGGCGCGATCATCGAGTGCTTTCCCTGACTTATCGAGCGGTCGTCGTGCATGTCAATTTCTGCGCGGAGAAGCGGGTAGTGTGAGGGACCAAGTAGGCGGAGGCACTCAAACTGAGCGGAAACTATGAACGACGGCACGAGCAAACAGTTCGCAAGCTGGTTCCAGCGGGCCACGGGCCACGCGCCCTATCCGTTCAAAATCCGCTTCGCCTGCGATCCGACTCTCCTATCATGCCCCTCGCCCCTCAGGGGAGAGGGTGGGGGTGAGGGGGCCCTCTGAATCCCTCTGCCCTTGCGGGAGAGGGCAAGGGTGAGTGGGCCAGCAAAGCTCCCCGCCTTTGTAAGGAGGGGCTGGGGTGGCGGCGGCGGGTTAGGTCAGCACTGTCAGACCGAGCCCGCGAAAGTCTTCGTCGAAGGCCAGACAGGGTACGTCATCCAGGAGCGTTGTGACCACAACGAACGAGATCGCATCACAGAAGGACAACCGATGATCCCGCCCATATTGTCTGAAGATGGCCTCGGCTTCCACCCTGGCGCGGTCGCCGTAACGAATGATCCGCAGCCCCGGCTTGACCTCATCGAGAAACACCAGTGCAGCCCGAAAGTCGCGACGGTAGCGAAGCAAGGTGATGGTTTCGCTGACGATGTCCCAGGTGGAGCAAAACACCGTCCCGGACGAGGCGGCTTCAGCGACCAGCGCCTGTGCGCGGAAATGGTTCACATCCTTAGGGTCGAGGCAAGCGTAAAAGAAAGAAGTGTCGCAGAACGCTTCCGGCGGCAGCGCCATCAGCCGGTCACCCGTTTGCGTCCGTACAGGTGCTCTTTGACGTGCAACGACACGTCGGTCTTGCGGCCACGGCGTTTAGGCAACCGCGTCATTAACTGCAGCAGCTTTTTGGCGGCGGCGCCGGGGTCCGGTTCCGGCTGGACCGCACGCAATTCCGCGACGACTTCGTCATGCACAGTAATCTGGACGCTTGCGCCGGCGTCTCGCTGCACCCGACGAACCAGCGCCGGCAGCCGCTTTCGCGCTTCGCTGATCGAGAGCTTCATGCTGGCCTCCGGCAAAATGTGACCGGAAATGTACAACGGTGTACAACAGGAGTCAATCAGGAGTTGACTTCATCTGTCCCAGTGGGGCATTCATCCGCTGGTTCCACCAGGCCACAGGCTATGAGCCGTATCCATTCCAGGTCCGCGTCGCCTGCGAGCCTAGACTTCTCTTACATCCCCCTCCCCGTGCGGGAGAGGGGGTGGGTGAGGGGGCTCCTTGGAATCCCTCGCCCCCGGCGGGAGAGGGGATGGGTGAGGGGGATTCGAATAGTGCGGGCCTTTTGGTGGACGTGCCGACGGGCTTGGGGAAGATCGCGATAGCGATGCCGGGGTGGCTGTGGCGACGGAAACGGGATCGCCCCGACATCTCACACCTACGCATGAGGTTGGAAGACAATGCCGGACCATGACTCACAAACACCGCCCATCAACTGGCGGTTGACGAGCTTCGAAGGCGCGCGCCGCGAACAACTCCGGCGCTGGGCGCAATTGCCGTTGGAAGTCATCCTTCAGGCGATCGAGGAGATGGGAGACCTGTCCCGGCAGTTGGGGACGGCGCCGGCCATCGACCATGAGGAAACACCCGAAAACCATTGGTGTTCTGAAGGCCAGGGGAAGTGCAAATGACCTACCGGCACATCGCAACGAAGAGGAGGTCGGCCATGCATTCGAGGATGATGATGTTTGGATGCGCGCTCGTGCTGGTAAACATGGCATCGATCGCAGCGCAGCCTGTTGACATTGGTGAGTTGAGCGCCAATCCCTTCCGCCCCGAATCGATCGCTAACCTTTTCGGGGCAGGGTCCCCCTTCGCGCCCAATGGCGTCAACAACCCGTTCAGTCTCTACGGGAGCCCGTTCAGTAATCAGTCCGCCACCAATCCATACGCCACTCAGGCGCCCCGGCTCTATGACCAGGAGGGCAACTACCGCGGCAAGCTCAGCGCCAACCCCTACGATCCGGACTCGACCTCTAACCCACTCGGCAGATACGGCTCGCCGTTCTCGCCTGACTCGATCAACAACCCTTACGGGGCGGGCAGTCCATTCCGGTTCGATTCGCCCAACAATCCCTACGGCAATGGCTGGCGGATCGAGGGGCGGTAATTCAGCAGACGGGGACTATATGAAGACTATGAAGGTCGGCAACGGGGAACAGTTCTCTCGCTGGTTCAAGCAGGCCACGGGACATGAGCCGTATCCATTTCAAATCCGCTTCGCCTGCGATGCGGCCTTGCCCGAATTAGTGGACGTGCCGACGGGCTTGGGCAAAACGGCGATGGCAGTTTTGGGCTGGTTATGGCGGCGGGGACATTGAACAGCTTTCGTAAAGACGAGGGAGGCGCACATGGCTAATTCATTGACTTTGAGCAAGCTTCAGGAGGCTATTGCTGGCAACCACGCTGCGATACGGCTGATCGTCCGGCTCCAGCCGGCTGGTGGCCCGGGAAGCAAGGTGTTTCCACCAACCCATTCTGGCGGTGTGTATGCGTGGGAAAGACGGCGACTTGCCAATGGGGAAGTGGTCGAGACGGTGCTCCTCGATTCTGTGCAGTCTCAGGCCAATCGCATGGAGCAAGCGCTGCTCGAAGCGTGTCGCGCGAAAAAACTCAAGCTGCCGATGCTGCGGGTAGATTTCAGCAAAGAGTTTCCGGACATCGGCGTCATTACAACCCTTGATGCGCCGCACCGGATCGCAGACGCGATCTTTCGAGACAGCATGCTGAATGGGAAGAAGTTTCGGGACTCGGATATCGGGCAAGCGTTCGTTCAAGCCAATATCCGCAACGCAACGGCGTTGTTTCAGCACTGCCCACATGCACTGATCTTCGGGGTGTGGGATTCCACCGGATCGAAGGGCGGCCTTGGCAACAAATTCCAACGCGCGGTCACTTCCGAGATTATCGGGATTCGGGCTGAAGAAGGCGTTCGCACCAGTTCCAGGATTGATCCATTAGGGATCACAAAAGCCGCCGAGGTGTTTGAGACTGACGATGGGGATTGGACTCTTGACTCTGCAAGGGCCAAAAAGACCGAGAGGGGAGACTCAAAGAAGGCCAAACCGTCCGATTTCGTTCACGGGAATATCCCACCGGATTTTTCGCGGTATGACCAGAAACAGAACAAAGGTCCTCTGCGAACGATGTACAAAGAAATCAGGGACGGTGATGTCTTGCCAGGAGGGGTCACAATTGATCATGCGATTCAGACGACTGTCCTTTCTTTCCCTGCGCTCCGCCGGCTCCGCTTCCCACTGAATGGAAAAGAAACGGAAGAAGGCAACGCCGTTGCACGTACGGTGCTCGCCGCGCTGGCATTGACAGCGATCGCGCATCTACGTGAGCAAGGCTATGATCTCCGGTCTCGATGCCTACTGATTCCCGAAGGCGACTCGCCATTCGAACTTATTGCGAACGACGGCACAGTCGAACCTTTCTCACTCAAGTCAGCCGAAGCCGATGCTCTCTTCGCAGAAGCTGTGAAGCTCGCGACACAACTGCTACCTTGGCAGGAGGAACCGGTTTCTCTTACTCCAGAGAAGAGACTCGTAGAACTGGTTCGCAAGAGTCGGGAAGCTAAGAGCACCGAATAAGAGTGATGCATGTTTGCGCTGGAAGTTGAATACTTGATGGGCCGGGTGCTCGCTGCCGCACACTATGACCGGCGCACCGTCGAATGGCCACCGCACCCATCTCGTCTCTTTTCCGCGCTCGTCGCTGCGTACAAGGAGTGTGAGCTGGGGACCGATGATCGTGCGGCATTAGAATGGCTGGAAGCGTTACCAGTGCCGCATATTGCTGCCTTTCCACCGCTGCACAATGGCCACGTTCGCGATATCCATGAGGTCTTTGTCCCAGCGAATGACAGCAATGACCAGTTAAAAAAGGGCAAAGGTGGGAAGATCTCCCTTTATCCCCTCGTTTCAGATGGTATTGCCATTCGACGTAATCGAGGTGAACGATGGTTTCCAGCTTTCACTCCTCAAAACCCGCGTGTGTGGTTCATATGGCAGGGAGCATCCGGCGTGAAACAGCATGGGCCGGCCTTACAACGAATCGCGGAAAGCGTAACCTACCTAGGCCATTCTATGTCACCGGTTCGGGTTCGAGTTCGAGTGGACGACTCATCACCCGCTCCGACTTTGATTCCCGACCCCAAGGGCACGGTCATGCTGCGGACGACCAGCCCGGGTCGCTTGCGGCATCTGGAACAAGTCTATGAGTTGCGCAAAGTGAACGCGACGATCCAGCCTCGGCTTGGCCGCGTGACACGGTATCGGGTAGTGCGAGAAGCGCGAGCTTCATTCCCGGCGAGCGTATTTCGACGGGCCATAGCCTTTAGACATGTTGGGGGACCATGCCCGCCCTTGGAATCCATTGCGAAGCTGACAACGACCGTCCGCAAGGCCGTTATGGCCCTCTTTCCTGATCCCGTGCCGGAGGTAATCTCCGGTCACATGCCAGATGGTGCACGATTGCAACAGCCGCATCTGGCTATTGTTCCGCTGGCGGACGTAGGGCATCGATACGCGGACGGCCATCTCATGGGCTTTGCGCTATGGCTTCCGGCAAGCGCGCCTCAAAACGTTTATGAAGTACTTGAGGACAGGCTTGAGGAATTCCAGTCGGTGATGCTTGGCCGGCACGGGGTATGGCTGGTGAAGCTCGTCAATGCTGACATTGAAACACGAACGCCGGCAGGTTTGAGGTTAGTGACCTATACCAAGCCCGCCGATACTTGGGCAAGCGTTACGCCGGTTGTGTTTGGTAGGTTTCCTAAACGGTACCACGTTGGACCAGGGAAAGACGGCGGAAAGGTCTTTGCCGAACTTTGTGAAATGATCGGTCTTCCTAGGCCGGCTGAGGTCCGGTTAGGCCCGGTCAGTGCCTTTCGCGGTGTCCCGAAGGCATCGGATTTTGTACCTCCAAGCAAACTCTCGGATCGTTTTAGAGCACACGTCTGGGTTCGGTTTGCCCAACCTGTCCAAGGCCCGGTGATTCTTGGAGCGGGGCGCTATTTGGGATTTGGGCTTTGTCGTCCTTGGTTTTGTGGGGAACACCCATGAAGGCAGCCGACTTCAAAGCTTTCTTTTCCGAGCTCCATTCCCCACACGAGGAAAAGGTTTGGCCTTTCCCTTGGCAAGAGCGGCTTGCCAAGCGTGTGGCGGAGCAAGGCTGGACGGCTGTGCTCGATCTACCGACATCCGCGGGCAAGACTGCGGCCATGGATATTGCCTTGTTTCATCTGGCACTTGAGGTGGACAAGCCGCCTTCAAAGCGGCAGGCTCCGCGGCGAATCTTTTTTATCGTTGACCGTCGGCTGGTGGTGGACGAAGCCTATGAGCGGGCTTGTCGGATTCGAGATCGGTTAAGTTCTGCGCTTACCGTTGGGCACGGCATTTTGGCCGAAGTCGCGCGGCGGCTTGTCACACTCTCAGCGGAAGACGGAGCCGAGCCTCTTGAGGTAATCCGATTGCGCGGAGGGTTGCCACGGGAACGCGCGTTCATTCGCAATCCGTTACAACCGGCCATCATCGTGACAACCGTGGATCAAGTCGGGTCGCGCCTCCTGTTTCGGGGATATGGCGTCAGAGAATTCATGCGCCCAATTCATGCGGGATTGGTCGGCATTGATAGCCTCTTAATACTGGACGAGGCTCATCTGTCACGCCCCTTCGTCGAGACCTTGCAGTGGGTGCGTCGGTACCAAAGTGAGGCTTGGGCTGAGCATGTGGTCGGCAAACCGTCCACGGTTGTGCAAATGACGGCGACCCCGCCTCCTGGGGAAGCAGAGGTGTTCTCGCTCAGCAATGCCGATTGGGGGCACCCGATCCTGGGACCTCGGCTGACTCGAACCAAGCAGGCTGAACTGCTGAAGCTAACGGGTGACAAGGACAGCCCGGAGGTGACACGCAGACTCCTGCTCGAGAGCCTCGTCGGTAAAGCGCGCTCGTTGATGACCACGACATTGGAAACCAGCACAGCACCTGTGGTCGGCGTCGTCGTCAATCGTGTGTCAACGGCCAGGGAGGTATTTGAACGGCTTCGCAATGAAGATGGAAGTGACGCACTCCTGCTCACTGGCCGTATCCGACCGTTCGAGCGCGATGAGCTGCTAAAGGAATACTTCCCACGAATGAAAGCCGGTCGGACTGCCGGCGCAAATCCGAAACCGCTTTATGTCGTCGCTACCCAAACCGTGGAAGTAGGAGCCGATCTTGACTTTGATGCACTGCTCACGGAAGCCGCGGCCCTGGATGCGCTGCGCCAGCGCTTTGGTCGGCTTAATCGTCTTGGTCTGAGGGAACAAAGCCCGTCCGTCATTGTTTACATGGACCTCGGTAAAGCCGGTGAACCTGATCCAGTGTATGGGGATGCTTTAACCGAGACATGGAAATGGATGGAGAAGGTAGCCGTTAAGTCGAAGGGAAAGAAGCCCAAAGAGTACATGAACGTTATGGACTTCGGCATTGAGAGAATGCGGGCGGTGCTGCCAGCAGGGGAAGATCTAGTCAAGCTGCTCACGCCCTCAGCGCCAGCCCCGGTGCTGATGCCGGCGCACGTTGACCTGTTAGCGCAGACTAGCCCACCTCCAATGGTCGAGCCAGAGATCGCGCTTTATCTGCACGGTAAGGAAACACAGCCCGAAGACGTGCAAGTCATCTGGCGCGCGGATCTGCAAGAACCATTGGGGCCTGATGATGAAGAAGACGTGGTGGCCACGGTTGCTGCATTGCCACCTGATTCCCTTGAGGCTCTTTCCATCCCTGTCTGGAGTGTGCGTGCATGGCTTCGAGGTAACTGGCCTGAAGAGATTGCCGATGTCGAGGGTCGATCAGAACAGGAAGAACCTGCGCGGAAGGGACAGCAGCCTCGGTATGCTTTGTGCTGGCGAGGGCCTGAACATAGTCGGCTGGTCAGTCCCGACGAGGTTCAATCCGGAGACACACTCGTAGTCCCGGCTTCCTATGGTGGACACGACAGATTTGGGTGGTGCCCGTCAAGTCAATCGCCTGTGAAGGACGTTGCAGACCATGCCAATTGGCTCCGACGAGGCAAGCATGCCCTGAGAATCCACCGCAACCTTATTCCCCAATGGTTCGAGAGCGAGAGTACATCTGATGATGTCTCAACAGTTGTGACCATGGTGGACGATCTGTTGGCACGTTATACAGACGGCGAGGATTTATCTGCCCTCTGCGATGAACTGATTGGGCAGCTTTTGCGACTGCCAGGCCTCAAAGCGAATATCCGCGATGTGCTGTTTACCTTGCAGGAGAGTCGCCGAGAGATCGTCTACCCAACTGCCGAGAATCCCCAAGGGATCCTCTTGCGATCGCGACAATTCATCGAAAAGGAATTTACCGACGAAGACGACGCCGCGTCGTTGACGCGCGAGGTAGGCCTCGACAGCCATTGCAAGGGCGTGGGCGAACTCGCGCGGACATTCGCCACCCACATAGGACTTCCTGATGGACTGGCGGAAGACGTATTTCTAGCCGGTAAGTTGCATGACCTCGGCAAGGCCGATCCCAGGTTCCAAGCCTGGCTGTGGGGCGGCGACCGCATGGCCGCAAAAAGGTCTGGCACACTTTTGGCGAAGTCTGGGGTTATGGACCCGAACGACCATGTTGCTCGTCGCGTCGCCCGGGAGCGAGCTGGGTTTCCGGCTGGAGCCCGACATGAGTGTTATTCTGTTTCGATCGTCAGTAGCCACAATCACCTTCTCGACAAGTCTCATGATCGGGATCTGGTTTTGTATTTGATCGGCACGCATCACGGACGTGGCCGGCCGTTGATGCCAGCTATAGAGGATGACGGGATCGAAAGCCTGAAATTCGAATTCGATGGCCTGCACCTGGAATTTAATGGGACGCATCAGCTTGAGCGGCTGGACAGCGGGTGGTCGGAGCGATTCTGGCGACTGATCCGTCGGTATGGGTATTGGGGGCTCGCCTACCTTGAGACCATCGTCCGTTTGGCAGACCATCGCCGGTCTGAGCTTGGACAATGAATGATTGGGCAAGCTGACATCAAATTAACTGGTCTTATTGGGAGCAATCCTCTGGGTGCGCTGGCAGCATTCGGTCTACTACGCGTATGTCACGAGATTTCAGCCTTGGCCTTTGCTAGCTTGTCCTGGCAGTTGGAAGATGACTGGGTGGCGGTTTTGACACTGCCCACTGGTCAAGGCGAGACATCGCTGGTGTCACAGTTAGCCGAGTATTTGCGAGCGAGAAGGTTGGAAGTCTTCACCTGGAGCGACGACATCAGGGAGCGGCCTGAATCTTATAAACGGCGACTGCGAGAGCAGGCTCAGAAAGCGCGCTACTGTGAGCGTCTGGAAGCAGATTACTATGCTGCTTATGGCTCGGAAATGAAGGCCGACGGGTCCAAAGGCCTTGTAAAGCCCACAGCGTTTCATATGACTTCGGGTCAACAGAAATTTCTTAAAAGCGTTCGCGAGGTGGCAGAGTCGTTACGAAACGGCAGTGAAGATGCGATCCGCGAAGCCTTATTCGGCCCCTGGCACTACCAAGATCAATATCATTCTCTCGGTTGGGATCCTATTACCGAGCGTATGTATGCACTGCGCTACCGAGCCCCAACAAGTGAGCAGCCCGTATGTGTTCGAGCTGCCGTGTGGTTCGCGGTTGAGGCTTTGCCGTTGTTCCCGACAGTGGTTGCACGCGGAAGACTTGACACGGCAGCGTTCGCCAAGCAGGACGGTGTTGCTCGATTTGTATGGCCGATCTGGAGCAAACCCATTGGCCTCGACACGCTTAGAACATTACTTCTGACATCGGAACTTTTTGGAAGGCTGGATCAATGGGAGTCGCTCGAAAGGCGGGGAGTGGCTGCAATCTATGAATCGGTCCGCTCGGAATTTGGCCAGGGTTACGCGATCCTGCGGCCGTCTGCCTTGGTGTGGAGTGCCGGGTAACTATAAAGGTTTGCCCTCGGCCATGCCTGCCACTTCGGCCTGGGGCAGTTTGTGGCGGCGGGGGAGGAAACGGCGATGGGGGTGAATATTTTACGACGTTGAGTCAAACCGAGGGCGAGCCAAGAACTCCAGGCCTGGCCCAAGCGGGAGCCTGCCAGGGTTGTATCAACGATCGAGGCTTTGCGGACCGATCTTGCTGGTGATGTCAAAGGTCTGACCGCTCGCACACCGGAATCCCGATCGCGTGTGGGCGATTCTCGGGTGCTCGTTGAAGGGTTTGAAGTCGAAGACAGCAAGCTGAGAGTCTACCGTGTACTGCCTCGGGGTAAAGCCTATCGTTGAAGGGTAAGGCAGGAACGGGTGTTGATCCGACATCGGGAAGTCCTGATGAAGGATCGCAAAATCACAATGCGCCGTTCTCCCGAATGAAGAATTCTATCGTTGAGAATGACCCGAAGCTCGGGTGCCGAACGCCAAGTTCTTTCCGGATGCGCGCGCGGAATGCGCGTGTCCGCCACTTCGGCGTGGTGCGGGTTGGGCCTGACTGCGTGCGGAGCACAGGCAGGGTGGTGGGTGATAAGGAGTGAGGTGTGAGGCGAGATGGGCGATGGTCGTGGAAAGCGAGGCAGAGGGGGTAGGCTCTGCAAGGAGGAGGAACTGACATGACTAGAGGGAGTTACACCGCAATCATCGAGAAGGAGGGGCAGGAGTATGTGGCCCTTTGCCCGGAGTTGGACGTTGCCAGTCAGGGCACGACGGTAGAAGAGGCTGCTGCCAACCTGAAAGAAGCGGTGGAACTGTTCTTAGAGTGCGCCGATCCTGCTGAGATTCGGCGGCGCATGCACACGGAGATTTTTGTCACGCGCTTCGAGGCAGCGCGTGGGTAAACTCCGTGTTCTTTCTGGAAGAGAAGTCTGTCGCATTCTGGAGCGCCACGGCTTCACCGAAGTCCGTCGGCGGGGCAGTCAGGTGGTCATGCAACGTCGTGATGTCTCCGGGACGGTCACGGTTCCTGTCTCCGATTATGCCGAGCTGAGAATCGGGACCTTACTCTCGATTATCCGGCAGAGTGGTGTGTCGCGCGGTGAGTTTGAGGAATGATTGCCCTTGGGCCTGGGGCTGGGTGTGGCGGTGTGAGCGGTGTCAGTGGGGTCAGAAACACACACCGAAATTTGATGGGCTACTGACCGATACGGCCGCGTTCTTTGACAACTGAATAGCGAAAGGAGTGTCTGTATGAGCGAGGAAGCCGGTGACACGCCTCTCTCGGTGACGGAGGAGCCGCTCCTCCCTGTGCGGATGCTGAACGAGTTCGCGTACTGCCCACGCCTGGCCTATCTGGAATGGGTGCAGAGCGAGTTTGCCGACAGCGTCGATACGGTGGAGGGGCGGTTCCACCATCGCCGGGTGGATGAGAGCCCCAAACGGCAGCCGTTGGAGGATGAGGCACCAGCGGATACCGAGACGGGTATCCATCAGCGCTCGGTCTGGCTGTCCTCGGAGCGGCTGGGACTGACGGCAAAGATCGATCTGGTGGAAGGTGTGGGGACGACCGTCGCGCCGGTGGACTACAAGCGGGGCAAGCGGCCGCATGTGGGCAAGGGTGCGTGGGAGCCGGAACAGGTGCAGTTGTGCGCGCAAGGGCTGGTCCTCCGCGACAACGGGTACGAGTGCGACGGTGGATTCCTGTACTTTGTGGGGTCCCGGGAGCGGGTAGCGATCACGTTCGATCAGGCCCTGATCGACCGCACATTAGAATTGATCGCGGGCATGCGCGGGATGGCACGAAGCGGCGCGGTGCCGCCTCCGCTCGTGGACAGTCCGAAGTGTCCACGCTGTTCTCTCGTCCGTATTTGTTTGCCGGATGAGATCGGCTGGTTGCGGCAGGAGCATGCGGACGACGCACAGGCGGCCTCGACGCTGCGGCGTCTTCTTCCGGCGCGGGACGATGCGCTGCCGTTGTATGTGCAACAGCCCGGCGCGCGCGTGAAGAAGGATGGGGAGTGTTTGAAAGTCGTCGATCATGACGAGGTGCTGGCGGAAGCCAGGCTGGTAGAAGTCTCCCATCTGGTGCTGTTTGGTTACGTTCAGGTCAGCACTCAAGCCGTCCAGGAATTGTGTAAACGAGAGATTCCCATTTCGTACCTGTCCAGCGGCGGGTGGTTCTACGGGCTCACCACCGGTCTGATGCACAAGAACGTCGAGTTGCGGCGACGCCAGTACGCCGCCGCGATGGATCAGCGGTTCTGTCTCAGGCTCGCGTCCCGGTTGGTGCAGGCGAAGATTGCGAACTGCCGAACGATCTTACGGCGCAATCACATGGCGGCGCCGGCGACGGTGTTGCAAGATCTGAAGCGCGATCTTCAGCATGCCGGCCAAGCGCAGTCGCTGGAGGAGCTGCTCGGCATTGAAGGAACCGCCGGGCGTCGGTACTTCGCCGAATTCAGGGGCATGCTCAAGGCCGATGGGGCGCCGCCGGAATTCGATTTCGAGGGGCGGAACCGCCGACCGCCGAAGGATCCCGTGAACGCGCTCCTCTCTCTGGCCTATGCGATGCTGACTCGCGAGTGGACGGTGACCCTCCACGCGGTGGGGCTGGACCCCTTTCTCGGGTTCTATCATCAGTCACGCTACGGGCGTCCGGCCTTGGCATTGGATCTGATGGAAGAGTTTCGTCCGCTCATCGCGGATTCCGTGGTACTGACGGCGATTAACAACGGCGAGGTGCAAGCGACGGACTTCATTCGGCGCATGGGAAGCGTCGCACTGACGACAGAGGGCCGCCGGCGTTTTATTGAGACCTACGAGCGGCGGATGAGCCAGGAGATTACGCATCCGGTCTTCGGCTATCAAGTGAGTTATCGTCGTATTCTGGAGGTGCAGGCCCGTCTGTTCGGGCGCTATCTGCTCGGCGAAATCCCGAACTATCCGTCGTTCACGACCCGGTGAGCCACGCGGGGGTGGGGACTGACCCCCTTCCCCGCGTCTGCGCGCGGGGTCTGTCCCCGTAGATGTGGGTGAGCTATGCGACGTTTGTACATCGTCACGTATGATATCTGCGATCCTAAGCGACTCAGGCGGGTGTTCAAGACGATGAAGGGGTTCGGCGCGCATGTGCAGCTTTCGGTCTTTCAGTGCGATCTCCCGGAGATAGATGTCATCAAGATGAAAGCCGCGCTGGTCGAACTGATCAATCATCAGGAAGACCATGTGCTCATTGTCGACCTGGGTCCGACGGAGGGACGACCGATTAAGAGCATCGAATCGCTGGGCAAAGGTTTCACGCAGGTGGAGCGGCAGGCGCAAGTGGTGTGAAAGATTGTTTGCCGTGCATCGCGAGCGGTGGTGTGCCGGTGGAAACCCTGGAAGCGCTCGCGACGATGGAACCGCTTGAGTTGTCGGGGCGGCAGCAATGAGAGGAGGTGAGACAAGTGCAATTCGTAGAGATACTACTGCTTGAAAGCGGAGGTGCTCGCACTGTGCGCCGGGACGTGCAGAAAAACATGCACATCAACGAGAGCTGATTCCGCGGCAGCAATGCCGCGGCCCCATTGAAGCGACCAATTCGCCGAGCGAGGCCGCTTTGATCTTGGCGATTCCGCGGCAGCAATGCCGCGGCCCCATTGAAGCAACGAAGTCCCGAGCGAACCCGGCTGCTTGGCTCCCGATTCCGCGGCAGCAATGCCGCGGCCCCATTGAAGCCCAGGACATCGCCGAAGTTGTACAGGAGTTCGGGTGTGATTCCGCGGCAGCAATGCCGCGGCCCCATTGAAGCGAGACGTTCATCGCTGCGAGAGAAAAGTCTCCCCGGAGATTCCGCGGCAGCAATGCCGCGGCCCCATTGAAGCCCATTCGCGCACGGACAGGTCGCGGACTGCGGGCGCGATTCCGCGGCAGCAATGCCGCGGCCCCATTGAAGCGTTTATTCGCTCAACTTGAGTGTTAAGCACTCAAGCGATTCCGCGGCAGCAATGCCGCGGCCCCATTGAAGCTCCGTGACGGGGTTCGTTGCGGCGACATCGAAGCCGATTCCGCGGCAGCAATGCCGCGGCCCCATTGAAGCACTTGGAAATACAAACTATATGGCTTCTCTTCGTTCGATTCCGCGGCAGCAATGCCGCGGCCCCATTGAAGCGCGACCTGCCGACCATCCACACGGAACGTGTTGCCCGATTCCGCGGCAGCAATGCCGCGGCCCCATTGAAGCGCGACGAGCGTGCCCGCCGTGCTGGCGATCAGCCCAGATTCCGCGGCAGCAATGCCGCGGCCCCATTGAAGCTTCCGGCGTCGTCGCTTTCAGAAACTCCTTGCCGATCGATTCCGCGGCAGCAATGCCGCGGCCCCATTGAAGCAAATACTGAATTTGTGTGCGAGTCTCTACTGCCTCACGATTCCGCGGCAGCAATGCCGCGGCCCCATTGAAGCCGTGAGCGGGGGATCGGGCAGTGCCGGGGCACGTAGATTCCGCGGCAGCAATGCCGCGGCCCCATTGAAGCGTGTCGCCGACGACGGGTTGAGCCGCCGCCGTCGTGATTCCGCGGCAGCAATGCCGCGGCCCCATTGAAGCCGCTTTCTGCTTCAGCGCAGCAGGTGCGGGCGACGCTGATTCCGCGGCAGCAATGCCGCGGCCCCATTGAAGCCTTGACGACCGAGCAGACCGATTGGTATCTGCTCTGGGATTCCGCGGCAGCAATGCCGCGGCCCCATTGAAGCAATAAGCTGGCGAACCGCCGATATGCGGAGATTCCTGGATTCCGCGGCAGCAATGCCGCGGCCCCATTGAAGCGCCTTGACACAAGCGACTGCAATACTTGCCTTGTCCGATTCCGCGGCAGCAATGCCGCGGCCCCATTGAAGCGCGCTGGAGCTTCACGGTCAGGGATGGCGACGTGCCGATTCCGCGGCAGCAATGCCGCGGCCCCATTGAAGCCATCCGAGGTCGCAGTCATCCAGTCGTGGCCACTCAGATTCCGCGGCAGCAATGCCGCGGCCCCATTGAAGCAGCCACGAACCGCGTGCCCCACCGGCGCGTCACGCCGGATTCCGCGGCAGCAATGCCGCGGCCCCATTGAAGCTCATGACCTGCCCTCCTGTGGTTGCGGCCGGGCGGGAGATTCCGCGGCAGCAATGCCGCGGCCCCATTGAAGCAGTTTCTTCAGGTCGGCGGCTAGTTCGCGCCAAAACGATTCCGCGGCAGCAATGCCGCGGCCCCATTGAAGCCGTATGGGTCGCGGGAGAACGCCCGGCGCTGAACGTAGATTCCGCGGCAGCAATGCCGCGGCCCCATTGAAGCACGCCATCCGCGGCGCCCTGGAGGCGGCGCTCCGCATCGATTCCGCGGCAGCAATGCCGCGGCCCCATTGAAGCCGCCTGGAAGACGCCACGCCGCACAAGATATTCCTGAGGATTCCGCGGCAGCAATGCCGCGGCCCCATTGAAGCTCGGTCGTGACGCCAGCGTAACGGCACGCGTGGGGGATTCCGCGGCAGCAATGCCGCGGCCCCATTGAAGCCGTGCAATCTCGCGTGCGGCTCTAGGTAGCATCCTATGATTCCGCGGCAGCAATGCCGCGGCCCCATTGAAGCGCCAGCAATAGCCGTGTAAATCGCCTGCCGCGCTTTCGATTCCGCGGCAGCAATGCCGCGGCCCCATTGAAGCCACCTACCCCCGTGATCTTGACGTATTCCCCCGTTGCGATTCCGCGGCAGCAATGCCGCGGCCCCATTGAAGCACGTGCAAGTCATGTTGCGCCTGTGCAACCGAACGCGGATTCCGCGGCAGCAATGCCGCGGCCCCATTGAAGCTTATCCCAGGGCGCGACCGTCACTTGCGGCATGATCGATTCCGCGGCAGCAATGCCGCGGCCCCATTGAGTCTCATTGAGCGCAGCGAACTGGTGGACGGCGGCGGCCCCGTTGGGAGCGTGTTGCAAGAGTTTCGACGTTCTTCCTTGCAGTAGACGGCGAATCTATCTGGAATGCCGAAAAGCGTTGAGCAGGCAAGTCACGCGAGACGTGCCACTCGCGCGATTCGCGTGCGAGTTCATCTGAGATGCCGAAAAGCGTTGCGCACAAGATCTGCTTGTCGTCATGATGGTAACCGCGAGGTTATCGGCGCGACGCGAGTCTCATCTCAACGGAAGGAGTGTAAAATGTGACGCATCCTGTTAGTGTTCATGGGCGTGTGCATGGCCGCGTCGGCCGACGCAGAGTCTCTCTATCGCTGCGCGGACGACTCTTTCGCGAATCGGCCGCGGTCTGGCTGCGCGTCCTCTGAACCGGCTGCGGCTGTCGGAACGGTCCCCAGCCCAGAAGCGGCGGCTGCGCCGACGATCGTCGCGCCGCCGGTGGCCTCGATGCCTGCGACTGTGATCCTCCCGGCTCCCCAGCCGAGGTCCACCGAGGGACCCCGTCAGATGTACCGCGAGTTCCTGCAACTCCAACTGGAGACCGCGAACGGCGTCTTCTTCAAGTCCCCGCAGGAGGCGAATCGTTGGAATGCGCTGAGCCGGGTGTTCACCTTCGCTGCCCCGAGCGGCTGCTGTGTGGGCCACGGTGTGACTGCCCCCCGTGCGCAGTGACTTCATCTGAGACGCCGATTGGAGGGCGAACCATGGTCTGATGGCAATCTGGGTCCGGAATCTCACACGGACCGAGAGAAGCATTGACAAGTGTGACCTTTGCCTTCATGTATTTGTGTCAGGCCTTAGCTACCCGCGAAGCTGCGGGCTGCCGCGTCGGGAGGGTTTGCGAGCGGGGATTCGCGTAGGCCCTGCCCGGATGGCTGGAAGGAGCCCGCACACCGCCTTTTGATCGCCGGATGATTCGGGCCGCGTTCGGGCGGCGATTTCTCGCCGAGCGCATGGCCCAGGATGGCGTGACCATGGGCCCTCGGCAATCCGCACGGAACTCCCGTGTCTCTCTCGGAGTCACCGCATGAGCACGACTGATCCATCGGCCCCCACCTTCTATATTCCGGCGGTGGGCTCAGGGCTGGAGCGCAGCCGCATTCTCAAGCACGGAGACACGTTCGCCGTCTTTGATGTGCTCGGCGATCTCTCCGGTCTCGCCGGAGGGGTGGAAGGGCTGTACTATCGAGACACCCGGCACTTGAGTCTCTTGCGCTTGCGCATCCAGGGGCGTCCCCCGCTCTTTCTGAGTTCGAGCGTGCAGCGGAACAATGCGCGCTTGAACGTGGACTTGGCCAATCCCGACCTCTGGGCCGACGGGCAACTCGAGCTCCCGCGAGATTCGGTGCACATTCGCCGCATGAAGTTCGCATGGGACGATACCGTGTACGATGTCTTCACCGTGCGGAACTTCGCCGGCAAGGCCCTGACCGTGACTTTGCAACTCGAATTTGGCGCGGATTTCCGCGATCTCTTCGAGGCGCGCGGGGTTCGGCGTGAACGGCGAGGCACCTTTTCAGCCGAGACCGAGGAGAACCATCGGGTCTGGCTCCGTTATCACGGGCTCGACGGGCTGCGGCGTTCGACACGGATCGAGTTTTCACCGGCGCCGGCGGAACTGACCGTTGAACGAGCCGGGTTTGTCTTGCAGTTGGCTCCCGGCAAGCGGGTCCGGCTGGCCATGACGATTCGTTGCGACAGCGACGGGAACGACGAGCGGCCCGTGCCGCCCTATGCAGTCGGTGTGCGCCGGGCGCACCAAGCGCGTATCGCGGGGAGCCGCCGATTTCCTGTCGTGGAGACGTCGGACGAGCTGTTCAATGAGTGGCTGTGTCGCGCCACCGCGGATCTCGTCATGCTGACCACGGATACACCGGACGGACCGTATCCCTATGCGGGCATCCCCTGGTTCTCGACCGTATTCGGACGCGACGGTCTGCTCACCGCGTACTTGGTCCTGTGGGCCAATCCGGACTACGCCCGCGGCGTGTTGCGCCTGCTCGCCGCCTACCAAGCGGACTGCGTCGATCTGTCGCGCGATGCCGAACCGGGAAAGGTGCTGCATGAAATGCGACAGGGCGAGATGGCCCGCACGGGCGAAATTCCCTTCGGGCGGTACTACGGCAGCGTCGATGCGACCCCCCTGTTCGTGTGGCTGGCAGCGGAATACTATCGCCGTACCGGAGACCTCGACACGGTGAAGGGCCTGTACCCCCACGTGCGACAGGCCGTCGAGTGGTTTGATCGCACGGTTGACGCCCGGGGGTTTTTGACCTACGGCGGCGAGAGCCCGCGCGGGCTGCGCAACCAAGGATGGAAGGATTCCGAAGACGCCGTGTTCCATGCCGATGGGGAATTGGCTCGCGGGCCCATTGCGCTCTCCGAGGTCCAAGGTTACCTATTCGCCGCCCGGCGGGCGGCCGCCGCGTTGGCACGAACGCTTGGCGATGTCGCGTTCGCGGAGACCCAGGAACGTCACGCCACGGCGCTCCGGCAGCAGTTCGAACGACATTTCTGGCTTCCGGACAAGAACTTTTACGCGCTCGCGCTGGACGGCGCGTTGCAGCCTTGCCGGGTTCTCACCTCCAACCCGGGTCATTTGCTGCTGACGGATATCTGCGAGCCCGCGCGGGCATGGGCCGTGGCCGACACACTGTTGTCTCCCCGATTCTTTTCCGGTTGGGGGGTCCGGACGGTGGCTGTGGGGGGAGCGCGGTACAATCCGATGTCCTATCATAACGGGTCGGTGTGGCCGCACGACAACGCCCTCATTGCCATGGGCTGCGCGCGGCAAGGTCACCGAGCGGGATCCCTGGCGATCTTCCAATCGATGTTCGAGGCCGCCGTCCACATGGAGCTTCGGCGTCTGCCGGAACTCTACTGCGGCTTCAGCCGGCGGCGGGACGCCGCTCCGACCCTGTATCCCGTCGCCTGTACGCCGCAAGCGTGGGCGGCGGCGGTGCCGTGGGCCTTGCTCGGCGCGGTGCTCGGGATCGCGATCGACCATGCCCGTTCCACGCTTGTGCTCGCCCGTCCGTGTCTGCCGCGGTTTCTCGACTGGGTGAGAATCCGCGGACTCAAGGTGCTCGGGGGCGAGCTGACACTCCAGTTTCGCCGGACCAAGCGGACGGTTAGCGTGGTCGTCGAAGAGGCGAGCGCCGGCTTGCACGTGGAGGTGAGGCCGTGAGGGTGAAGACGTGACGCGTGATGCGTAAGAGGTGCGAGCGGGACTTGGAAATGGGAATCTCGCTTATCTCGCCGTGCTCGCCCGTCGCGCAAGCGGAGGATAAATCACGGTTGGCGAAGGACGGCGCTATTCATGCCGGCATCGCTGTCTATTGTGCGTAGTCGGGAGCGTTGCCCGGTTTCCATTTAATGCTGCAACCGATGCTGGGCTTCTGGTTCGGGCCGACCGGCTTCCCGGCAAGCGCCGCGTCAAGCGCGGCGCGGAGATCGCGGCCCGTGACAGGGAGGCGATTGCTCGGGCGGCTGTCATCCAGTTGCCCCCGGTAGACCAACCGTCGCTGAGCGTCGAACAGATAAAAGTCCGGCGTGCAGGCGGCTTTGTAGGCTTTGGCGACCTCTTGGGTCTCGTCGAAGCAAAAGGGGAATCGGAATCCGAGGCGTTGGGCCATGTCCTTGAGTCGCTCTGGTGCGTCATCGGGATATTGCGCCGGATCGTTGCTGCTGATCGCGATGATGCCGAGTCCCGAATCCGTGTAGTCTCGTCCGATCCTGGCGATCTCGTGCTGGACGTGCTGCACGTAGGGGCAGTGACGGCAAAGGAACATAACCAGCAGGGCGGTCTTTCCCGCAAACGACTCGAGTGAGTACGTCTGTCCGCTCACGACATCGCGCAACGCGAACGGAGGAGCGGCTGTGCCGAGCGGCAGCATCACCGACGCCATGGCCATGGGGACCTCATTGGGAGATCAAGAGTGTGGGGTACTCTACCCAGAGTCCTCCTCGCGATTCAAGCGTTGGCTCACTCTTTCCCCTTGCCTTCCTTTCCGCCTAGCCGCGACGGCTCCAGCCCGATGGCCTTGGCCAGTTCGCGGTGGATGCGGGCGACACGCTCCACTTGGCCTTTCGCCGGGAACCGCTCATAGAAGCCGTCCACGCGAAATTGCCGCGTCAATTCTGTCCACGGCGCGAGGCGGTGTTCCCAGCGGGTGAGACGGTCGCCGGCCCCGCCCCGGTCCTGAGCAGCCAGGTCGGCGCAGACCCGCACCATGGCCTTGAGCGTGACGGGTTTGGTGACCATGTAGTTGGCATGCCCCCAGGTCTCGCCCCACACCCGCTCCGCCGCTTTGAAGAAATCGCGGACGACCCCATAAAACCGGGCCGCTTCCGTGACGCCGGTGCCCTCCTTTTCCAGTTTTCGCCAATCTCGACTGACCCACCGGTGCAGTTCGTTGAACAACTCGGCCTGCAGAATCCATTTTTCTTGCTTGCTGCGGCCGCCCAGCCGATTGATCCGGTAACGGAGCGGGCTGTCCGGCTCGCTGTAGAGGCGTTCGACGACCCGCGCGGCGAATTTCTTGTCGGGAGCGGCCCAGGACACCCGTTCGTACAGGTCCACCAGGTGACTCTTGTTGATCCGGGTCGGCGTCGAGTTGATGATGACGAACATCTCGGTGGCGAAATCTTCGCTCCGGCCGTCGAAAATGACGCAGGGGACATGAATGCCCCGGGCCTCGTCCGGGCGGTCGCGATGGTAGAAGTGCAGGGCGGCCAGGCGATGCTGGCCGTCGATGATCAGATAGGGACCGCTGGGTTCCTCCAGATGGCCGGCATGCTCGAAAGAGCCGACCGGCTCGAAACGGAGCCGCTCCGGGGTGAAGAGCAACACCGTGCCGGGGATGGGGGGCTGGCTGACTGCCGTTTCGTAAAAATTCGTGATGGCCCGCACCTTGGCTCGCGAGAGCTGCCGCTGGAACGCCTTGTCGCTGCGCTCGATCTTGGCGATGAAATGCGCGATCTCGTCTTCTTCCTCGACTTCCGCCGGTTCGATCTGCTCGCCTTCGCCGTAGAACCGGCTCATGAAGCGGACTTTCCGCAGCAAATCTTCAGCCGGATAGGCGACGAAGTAAAAGACGCCGTCCTTCTGACGAACTTGCGTGGCCAGCATGCCGTTGCCTCCTTCTCGCAAGGGTGGACCGTCCCCTTCGGCAGTACTCCTGCCCGTGCAGGTCTCCGGCCCACAGGAACATAGCCTCTAGTCAGGACATCGTGCCGCGCCTCGACAGCGTATTGCGAGACGGCGCGATGCGGATTCGACCCTAACAATCCGGCCTGAAGCTGTCAAGGACACGAAGCCCTGTCCGGCGTGCGTTCCTGAGGTTTTTGCCGGGGAATTCGAATGAAGCGGCCGGGACGGAGCCGCTTGCCTCAATCGGACCGGGCGAGCTTGCGGCCCGTTTCGACGCGGTGTTAAGATGCGGCACCAACGTCCCCTCAACCTGAACCTGGCCGCTTGATATGCCGAACGTCGTGTTGCTGTATTCGCCGACCTGCGGAGCTTGTCCTTCCGCCAAGAGCCTGTGGAAGGAGTTACGCGTGAAGTACAGCTTCAGCTATCGCGAGGTCGATATCACGACGCCGGATGGGCAGGAGCTGGCCAACCGGCACGCCGTGCGCGCCGTGCCCGCGACGATCATCGACGGACGGCTGACGTTCGTCGGCGTGCCCAGCCGCCAGAGCGCCGAAAAGGCGCTGCAGTTGAAGATGCAACAGCGAGGCGTGTGACACGTGACGCGCATCACCCCCACCCCCCTTCCCCCTCAAGGGGGAGGGCAAGGGAGGGGGCCAACGACGAGCGACGAGATACGAGATACGAGATACGAGATACGAGATACGAGATACGAGATACGAGATACGAGATACGAGATACGAGATACCTTCCCATGTCCCCTGACGACGACGATTTCGAGCTGCCTCCTTTGCCGGTGATCGATAAAGGCCCTCCGCCGGACTGTCCGATTTGCGGAGACCCGATGGCCTTCATCGACGGCGACTGGGCCTGCGTGGATTGCAACGGCGAGCTTCTGGGGCCGGAAACGGGCTAGCGCCTGGCGCACGTTAATCGTGAAACGTGAAGCGTTAAACGTGATCCGGATGTGCGGTGAGCGATTAACGAATAACGATTAACGGTCTCATGCTTCGGATCGTCACCGGTCCGTTCCATCCCCACCTGGAAACCGCCCTCGCCGACGAGATTCGACGGATCAAGACCGGCGATCCGTTCGCTCCTCTCGCCGTCATTGTTCCATCCCGCCCGTTGCTCGACCGTGTCCGTTATCTGTTGGCGGTCGAATCCGATCTCTGTCTGCTGAACGTCCATTTTCTCACGTTCCATCAGTTGGCGCTGCGGTTGTGGGACGAACGCCGGAGCGGCTCGCTTGAATCGGTCGCCGCTCCCTGTCGGCTCGTCGATCGGCTCTTTTTCGAGCAACTCATCCGCCACATCGTCGGCAGCCGGCTGTCCGCGATGGAGCCTTTCCAACGGCTGGGGCAGTCCGCCGGCACCTGGGCGGCGCTCTGGGCGACCGTGCAGGATCTCAAAGACGCCGGGGTGGACCCGGCCGAGGCGCTGCGCGGCGTCCGCGAGGGAGCCTTTGAAGCCGACGATACGCGGTGGCTGGAAGCCTTGTTTACGCTGCATGCGGCGGTGACGGAAACGGCCCGGGCGCTGGGCGTGGGCACGGCGGATGATCTGGCCGATGCGGTCGTGCCGTTTGCGCGCGACTCGCGGTTTCTTGCGGGCCTTCGCTCCGCGGTGTATTACGGCTTCTACGACCTGACCCAGGTGCAGCTTTCGCTCTTCGAAGCCGTCGTGAATCGGGTCGCGACGACGCTCTTCTTCCCGCTGGAAGACGACCCCTCCTTCGCGTTTGCCAGGCGATTTTTCGAGCGGTATCTCCAGCCGCTGGCTCCGGCCCCCGGCGCCGTGACCCGCGTTCTCCGGCCCGACTCGAAGCCTGATCGACAGGACGGCGGCCATCCGCAGCTTCGCGTGATTCATGTCGTCGGGCCGGAAGAAGAAGCGGCGGCCGTGTGCCGGGAGATTCTCCAATTGGTCGAGACGAACGGGTATCGGTTCGACGAGATCGGGGTGGTGGCCAGGACCCTCGATCCGTATCTCTCCTGCCTGCAGCCGGTGTTCGACCGGCACCGGATTCCCTTCACCTCGACGGGCGGGCGTCCGCTCGTGCATGAGCCGATCGTCAAGGTGTTGTTGCAGCTTGCGACGCTGCCCGTGAACGGCTTCTATCGGGCGGCGATGTTGGACGTGCTCACATCCCCGCTGGCCCGTTTGGAGGGAGCGGGGGCTCAGGGGGAGGCGCGACCGGATCTGTGGAAGCTGGCGGTCCAGGTGTTGAACATCACGCGCGGCGAAGACGAATGGCGGCGGGTGGCCCACGCGAGCGGGGCGTCCCTGGTCACCGGCCGCGACGAGGAGGCCGAAGAAGGTGGGGTCGGGCGGCAGGGGATCGATGCGCGACAACTGCGGTTGCTGTGGCAGGCGGCGTCGCGTCTGATCGCCGATTGCCGCGCGCTGCCGACACGCGGGTCGGCGGCCCGACTGACCGACGCGTTTTTTGACCTGGCCGCTAAGCACCTGGTGCTTCCCGGCCCGACGGAGGGCGACGAGCCGATCGAGGAGGCGCGCGTTCGATTGGCACCGGTGGAACAGGCGCTCGCCTCGGTCGTCGCGAAACTTCGCCAACTCGACGAGCTCGGCGACGAGCTGTCATGGGAGGAATGGATCCGTCTGTTCGCTCAGGCGATCGATGCCACGACGATCCCGATCGAAAGCGAGGACCACCGCGGGGTCAGGGTGCTGGACGCCATGGCGGCCCGCGGCCTGCCGTTTCGAGCGCTGTTTATCCTGGGACTCAATGAAAAGGTGTTTCCTCGGTACATTCGCGAGGATGCTTTCCTGCGCGATCGACACCGCCGGGCGCTGGCCGAGACCCTGGGCTTCAAGATCGACGAAAAACTGGCCGGCTACGACGAGGAGCAACTCCTGTTTCGGCTCCTCTGCCGCGCGGCCGGCCGGCGTGTGTATCTGCTCTACCAGCGCGCCGACGAGGGCGGGCGGGCGCTCGCTCCGTCGGCTTTCATCGGCCAGGCCGGTCGCTGGTTTGCCGCGGACCATCCTCGGGAGACGGCTGTGCCGCGTCGGCTCTTGGAGCGGGTGGAGCAGCAGGCGGTTGTTCAGTCGGCGCTGCCGCCTGCGGAGGTCGCGCTCTGGTTGATCTTGCGCGGGCAGGACCCGTCGTCCTGGCTGCAGGCGGTCGGTCGGGAGAGCGAGCTGTTTGTTCACGGCCGAGCAACCCTGGAGCGGCTTGAAAGCGAAGCGCAGGACTTGGGCCCGCACGACGGGTTGACCGGCCCGCTGGCCGCCCATTGGGCGACTGTGGCGGGCCAGGGCGTCGCGCCGACGGCGCTAGAGCAGTACGCCCGCTGTCCCTTCCAGTATTTCGCCGCGCAGGTGCTGCGGCTCGAGCCGGTGCGCCGGCCGGCGCAGCATACCCTTGATCCGCAAGCCTTGGGCACACTCTGCCACGCAGCCTTGCGCCGGTGTTACGAGCACCTGGTCGGAAGCGGATGGCCGGAAGAGGCGTTGCCTCCGCCAGCGGTTCGAGATGCGGCGCGCCTGTCGGTGGAAGCTGCGTGTGCGGAGTTGGCCGCCGAACGGGGCATGGGGTATGCCTTGCTCTGGGAGATGACCCGCGAGACCGTCACCAAACTGGTGTCGGTATGTGTCGAGGCCGATCAGGAGGACTACAAGCAATCGCGCTTCAAACCGATCGCCTTTGAGCTGGAAGCGCAGGGCCAACTGGAAGGCGCGGGGACGAATGGGCGAAACGCGATCAACGTGAAGGGCCGGCTGGACCGCGTGGATCGTCGGGACGATCCCCCCGCGCTGCGCATCATCGACTATAAGGTCAAGGTCGGGTCCGGCATGAAATCGGAAGACCGCAAACTGCTCCAGGCAGGCGTGAGGGGCTTTCGGCTGCAGCCGCCTCTGTACGCGCTCATCGAGGTTCCCGGCCAACCGGCCCCGAGTCACGTGGACTTCGTGTTTCTCGCCCCGAAATGGAAACGCCCCATCGAGCGATCGACCTTTCCCGCCTCCGCGTGGCGTTCGCGCGCCGGAGCGCAGCTCCGAGGGACCATCGTCACCCTGATCGACGGGATCGCCGCGGGACGATTCTTCATTCTCCCCGGCGGATATTGTGACTCCTGCGATTATGCCGTCGCGTGCCGTCGCTTCCACGGACCGACCTGGTGGCGGGCGTCTCGCGCGGCGCCGGCGAAGGGCCTCCGGGAACTCCGCACACAACAGGTGCCCGATGAATGAGCAGGAGCCGGTTCCCGATCATCACATCCGCCTGCAGGCGGAGACGACCTTCGACCGTAACGTCGTCGTCGTGGCGGGCGCCGGCACGGGCAAGACCACTTTGCTGGTCAACCGGCTGGTCAACCTGCTGATGAAGGAACCCAAGCCGGTCGCCGTGACCCAGCTTGTCGCGCTGACCTTTACCAACAAGGCGGCGACGGAGATGAAGGTCCGGCTGCGCGAGCGCCTTTTGGCCCTAGCCCAAGTGGAGACGGCTCGGCCCACCGGGCCGGATGTCTCTTGGCAGGTCGCCGCGCTGCGTGAACGGTACGGACTGTCGTCGCAAGACATTGCGGCGCGGGCGGACGCCGCGCTCAAGGACCTGGAAAAAGCTCAGATCGGGACCCTTCACAGCTTTGCCGCGCATCTGCTGCGCCTGCATCCGCTGGAGAGCGGCGTGGACCCTGCGTTCCAGGAAGACGACGGGTTGCGGTTCGACGAGCACTTCACCGCGCAGTGGGACCTGTGGTTGGATCGCGAACTGGGAAAGGGAGGTGCCAACCATGACCTGTGGCGGCGCCTGCTCGCGCACATGGAGCTCGAGCAGGTGCGCGAGACGGCCCGGTCGCTCTGCAGCGAACTCGTGGATCTGGATGAGTTGCGGGGCCAACTCGCCGCCGCTCACCTTGACCCCTCGCTGCGCGATCGGCTGGCCGCCGCGCGAGACCGGGCCGCCCAGCTCCTCGCCGCCCATGACCGTCCCAAGCGCCGGAAAATCGAGTCGATGCTGGAGGCCGCCGGTGCGGTGTTCCGTTCCCTGGTTGACCGAGGGTTGGACGGTTTGGCCGACTTGGACGTCGATGTGCGGCGGGAGTTGGACCGTGACCTGGACAAACGCGTCGCCGGGGGGTGGGGGGAGGAGGAACTCGAAGAAGCCGCCGGCTTGATCGGCCTGGCGCAAAGATTCAGGCAGGTCGACCAGGCGTTCTTCCTCGACGTGCTCAGCCTGCTCGAGCCGTTCGTGCAAGAAGTGCGGCACACCTTCGTGGCGGACGGGTGGCTGTCGTTCGACGGGCTGCTGGCGAGAGCCCGCAGCCTGCTCCGTGACCACCCGCAGGTTCGGGAACGGATCAAGCGGGACTACCGGGCCGTGCTGGTGGATGAGTTTCAGGATACCGATCCTGTCCAGTATGAAATCATCTTGTACGTCTCGGAACGTCCCGGCCGCCACGCGCGAAGCTGGCAGGATATCGAGTTGGAACCGGGCAAGCTGTTCATCGTCGGCGATCCCAAACAGTCCATCTATGCCTTCCGCCGCGCCGATATTGAGGCCTTCGACCGCGTCGTCCGCAAGATCCGCGATGACGGCGGGGAGGAATTGTCCTTGAGGACGAACTTTCGGAGCCATGGCTCCGTGCTCGCGGTGGTCAATGAGGTGTTCGATCGGCTGTTTCAGCGGCGGGAGCATCTCCAACCGGAGAACGTGCGGCTGGAAGTTCGGCCGAGCCGGCAGGCGGCGACGACGCGGACCGGTGTGAGCCTGCGGCTGGTGAAACAGGCGGACGAGGAGGCGGCCTTCGATTCCGAGACCGCCACGCGCGCGGAGGCCGAGACCCTGGCCCGTTGGCTGAAGGATGAGGTGTTGGAACGCGAGACGGTGACGGACGAGCAGGGGCGACGGGGGCCGCTCAAGCCAGGCCATATCGCCCTACTGTTCCGGAAGCTCACGCAGGCGGAAGACTATCTCGAAGCCTTGCGACGGCACGGCATTCCCTACCTGACGGACGGCGAAAAGCATTTCTATCGGCGGCAGGAGGTTATCGACCTGGTGAACCTGCTTCGCGTATTGGACAATCCGCACGACACCGTCGCGATGGCCGGCGTGCTGCGGTCGCCCTTGGGCGCGGTGACGGACGTGGCGCTCTATGAACTGCGCGAGAGGCAGGCGCTCGATTATCGACAACCCGACCGTTTGGCCGGATGGGACAACCCCGCGGCGGCCGCGGTCCGCCGCCTGTATGCAGTGCTGGCCGACCTGCATCGAGCGGCGGCTCATCTGCCGCTGCCCGATGTGGTGGACGCGGTCTTTGATCGGCTGCCGGTGCTGGAGCTGGCGGCGGCATCGCTGCATGGCGAACAGGCGGTGGCCAATCTCGCCAAGGTCCGGCAGACGTCTGCGGCTCTGGCCGATCGGCCTCATCTGACGTTGAGCGGATTCGTCGAGTTGATGGTCGCCCGTCTGGAGGACCAGCCGGACGAAGCGGAAAGCGCGTTGGCGGAAGAGTCCCTGGACGCCGTCCGCGTCCTGACTATTCACAAGGCCAAGGGGCTGGAGTTTCCGGTTGTGATCCTGCCGGGACTCCATCAAGGCGCGGGACCCGGCGGCTCGGCTCCCTACGTGGCGCATGATTGGTCCACCGGAACCTACGGCCTGACGGTCGGGGAGAAGCGGAATCTCGGCGCCGTGCCGATCTATGCCAAGCTCCGGGCGAGGGAAGAAGCGGAGCGGCGGCGCGTGCTCTATGTCGGCATGACCAGGGCCAAGGACTGGCTGGTGTTGTCCGGCGGAATCACGGCCCGGGCCGGGCGCGACAACGTGCTGACGCTCCTGAGCGAAATTGCCGAGGGCGAACTCGGGTCCGCGAAGACACCGACGCTGCGGGTGGGAACGGTCTCGATCCCTCATCACGTGATCGAGCCGCCGGAGCGGATGAGGCCGCGCCGCCCGTTCTCCGAGCCCGGTGCAGGGCCGGCGATGGACTGCGTCGCCTTGGCGACAACCTGGCGTCATCGGGAAGAGCTATGGCGAAGCCTGCGCGCGACCCCGCGCCATCTGACACCCTCGACGGTGAAGGCGGACGGCCTTGGTCTGGAGTCCTTCGCCGATCGGGCGCAGACAGAGCGAGACCTCGGAACGCTGATCGGCGTCCTCGCCCACCGCGTGTTGGAAGGCTGGGACTTCACGGAGGATCCCGCCCGTCTTGATGCACGAATCGATGCCGTCTGTCGCGCCGGCATTTTGCCCGAACGGCAAGGCGAAGCCGCCGCCATTGTCGGCGAACTCCGCGAGATGTTCAAGACGTTCGTGTCGTCCGAACCCTATGCCGCCCTTCGTCGCGCCACCGTGCTGGGGAGGGAAGTGCCGTTCGCCATGAAATGGGTAGGCGAGGGGCGAGGGGTGAGGGGCGAGGGGGTCGGGGATGGCGACGTCTGCGTCATGCACGGCGTCATGGACCTAGTGTACCGGCTTGACGGGCGACTCTGGGTTGCCGACTATAAGACCGACCGTGTGGGGATCGATGAGGTGCGGGCGCGCGCGGAGTCCTATCGGGACCAAGCCCGCATTTATACGGAAGCCCTGTCGCGCGGCCTGCGCGAGGGCCGCGTGCAGTTTCAGTTCCTCTTCCTGCGCCACGGCATCGCCGTGACGGCGTGATTCAAGGAGGGAGGCCATGCATCGATGGTGGGTGATCGTCCTGGCCGGACTCGTGTTGGGCGGCTGCGCCGGCCGGCAGGAGGTTCAACAGCGGACGCTCCATGCGCCGCCCGGTACGCCCCCTGCTGCTGCGGCGAAGCTGGAGGAGGGCAACACGCTTTACGCGGCCCGAGACTGGGCCGGGGCGAAAGCAGCCTATGTCTCCGCCATTGACTTGCACCCCGCGTTGGCGGAAGCGCATTACAATTTGGGTCTGGTCCTGGATCGGCTGGGAGACGGCAAAAGCGCCAAGAAGCATTACATCGAGGCGGCGAACCTGGCGCCCGGCAATAAGGTGATCTGGGACGCGCCGCCGCTCCGCAGCCACGGCTCGTTCGAAGAGGATCGGGTGAAGGGCAAATCCTTTCTGGATGCCGCTCCGCGATAGGGAGGCGGGCGGCGAGTGTCATGATGGCCCGGCGACGCCGCTCTCTGGCGGTCTCAGACGAAGAGTTCGCCGCGCTGGTGCGACAGGCGATCGACAGCCTGCCGGCCGACTATGCCAAGCTGCTCACCAACGTGGCGGTCGTGGTGGAAGATGAACCACCGCGCGAGGTGCTGGACGATCTGGAGTTGGAGTCGGAAGACGATCTGCTCGGCTTGTATCAGGGCGCGTCGCTGGACAGCGAATCGTTCTTTCACGCCGGGGGCCACTTGCCGGCGCGCATTTCCATCTATCGCGGGCCGATCCTGCGGCTGTGTCGCACGAAAGCCGAGGTGGTCCAGGAAGTCAGGGATACGGTGGTCCACGAGATCGGCCACCACTTCGGGCTGGACGATGAGGAGATGCCGTATTGAAAGAAATTAGGAATTATGAATTAGAAATTAGGAATGAGGAATGTTGAGTGATGTGGGCGAAAGTGAAGACAATCGGTGAGACATGACGCGTTACTCGTTACGTTTCGCGGCCTTTTGATAGCCTACCGCCAGCATCAAGGCGCCCAGCAGGATCATCGGCGCGGAGAGGACCTGCCCCATCGAGAAGGGGCCGAAGATGAAGCCAAGGTGCTGGTCCGGCTCGCGGAAGAACTCGATCACCAGACGGCACAACCCGTAACCGGTGATAAAGCTCCAGAAGACGGTGCCTGGAGGCGTGGGGCGTCGCCCGATCCACCACAAGACGACAAACAGCAAGAGGCCCTCGAGCGCCGCCTCGTACAGTTGCGACGGATGGCGGCACTCGGGCCCGCCGCCGGGAAAGACCATGCACCATTCGACGTTCGTCGGCCTCCCGTACAACTCGCCGTTGATGAAGTTGCCGATCCGGCCCAACCCCAAGCCGATCGGGGTCGCGGAAGCGGCCAGATCGGCCACCGTATAGACCGGAATGCCGCGCCGTCTGCTGAACCACCACAGCGCAACGATCGTTCCAATGAGACCGCCGTGGAAGGACATGCCGCCTTCCCAGACCGCGATGATTTTCGCCGGGTGTTCAAGGTAGTACGAGAAATTGTAGAAGAGCGTATAGCCGAGTCGCCCGCCCACAAAGACACCCGCCGCCGCATAGACGATCATGTCGTAGATTTGGTCTTTGGTCAGCGCCAATTGCTGCGCAGCCGCTTTGGCTTTGATCAGAAAGTACGCGGCTGTCAGCCCGATCAAGTACATGAGCCCGTACCAGCGGAATTGCAGCGGGCCAAGCCGGAGAAAAACAGGGTCGATGTTCGGATAGGGAATCATGTCAACGACCGCAGCGGCTCATTGGCTTGCAGAAGCGCGGCGATCATAAAAGAGGAGAGGGAAGGTTTGCAAGGTGAAGCGCCGATAAATGCAGATGCGCCCGAAAACCGGCGGCGGTATCATACCGCTATGTCGGCAATCGGGCGCCTTGTCCTGCTCTACGCGTTGGGTGCGGCCGCTGTCGCCTACTCCGCAGATTTAACGGCCGGCTTCCCCGCCGCCCCCACGGATCTGCGCCTCGTACATCCCCTCCCGATCAAAGACGCCTCCTCGCCGCGCATGCTGGACGGCGATGAACTGCTCAGGATCGGCGACATCCATGAAGTGCAGAATCACCTGCAGGAAGCCATGCCGTACTATCAACGGGCCTTGACGGCGTTTCGTGTCACGAAGAACCGGCGGGGAGAAGCGGCGAGCCTGATGCGCATCGGGGCGATCCAGGAACGTCAAGGGCACACGCGCGCCGCCATGGAATCGGTGACAGGCGCCGTGGCGATCTTCAAGACGCTTCCGGACAAAGGCGCCTATGCCCGTTCGTTGCTGCGGCTCGGACGCCTATCGGAAATACTCGGCGACCGGGTTGCCGCGGAGCGATCCTACGAACAGGCGCTCGCCTTGTGTCGGCAGGCGCGCGATCTTCAAGCCTGGACCGAGGGCGCGACTCTGCTCGGCAACCTGCGCATCGACGATGGACGAATCGAGCAAGGGCTTGCGTTGTTGGACGAGGCGCTGACGGAGGCGCGCCGGCGCCGGGATCTGGGACAGGAATTGAACGCGCTGGCGATCATCGCCGGCGCGCAGGTACGCCAGGAGCGCTTGGATGAGGCGAGGAGGTTGTACGAGCAGGCCCTTCGTCTGGCGGAGCAACAACGAGACCAACGGGCCGAGGTCGGCATCCGGGTGGCGCTCGCCCACCTTGATGCCGCCCTCGGCTTCCATCAAGACGGAATCCTGATGGCCAAGAAGGCCTTGGCTCTCTATCAGGCGCTCCGCGACCGGTTGCGGGAAGCCGATACGTTGGCGTTGCTGGGGTATCTGCATCAAATTCAAGGCGATCTGGCCGGCGCTGCGGAGCATCACGAACGGGCCCTGGCGCTCTATCGGGCGCTACGGGACCGGGCGCGGGAGGCTGGAAGCCTCGTGAATCTGGCGGTTGTGTACGACGCCCAAGGCGCGCCGGAAGACGCCCGAGAAACTCGAGGCAAAGCGATCGTTCTGCTGCAATCTCTCTCGCCGTGAGGCCATGTCCAGAGCGGCTCTGCGCCAATCCGTGTGTCGCGTTTTTGGAGCTGATCGCGCTACACCTGTGCTAAAAAAGTCACGAGCTCGTTTGCGAAGGGTACATCGGATGGGCGTTAAACGTGCGGTTTTGCCGGTCGATGGGTCAATTCGATTCTGGCATGGTTGGTGCTGTATGATGAAACCGAGCGCTCAACGGTATCAATCACACCTGTCACACTCTGTTTGTCGAGGAAGGAGGTTTGTATCATGTCAACCGAAGGACGTCAGATTGCGAAAGTGGCCGCGTTGGTCGCCGGCGGAGCGGTAGTGGGCGCGGGCTTGGGGCTGTTGTTCGCCCCCCGATCCGGAGCTGAGACGCGGCGCACGCTCGGACGCTATGCCAAGCGCGCTCACATTCAGGCGACGCGCTTCAGCCGCGCCGTGAAGTCCGGCGTGACCGAAGCCGTCGAGCGCGGGAAGCAGCTCGTGCAGAAGCGTGACCAGAAACCCGTCGTCGAAGCGGCTTAATACCGACGCCCGGTTCATCGCCTTTCGACCAACGGCCTGCTGCCGATGCCGGCGACAGGCCGTTGCTGTGTGATCATCCCTTACCTTGACCCCCTACAACCCCGGTGTTAGAGTCACGCCGCTGCAAAGAGCAGGTTCAGGAACCTTTCTCTCGACACGCCGGAGTGGCGGAATTGGCAGACGCCAGGGACTTAAAATCCCTTGGATCCACAGATCCGTACCGGTTCGAGCCCGGTCTCCGGCACCACTTTCCGCTACGCGCCGCGTCCCCCTTTCACCCGCCGTAAGAACTCCAGCGCGATGCGCCTGTTCCGTCACCGCCCGTAACGGCTGGCAAGTTTGGTTGTGCCGTCACCCGTGTTCAAGCGCTCGTAACCGCCCAGGAGCACCAGAGTCAGCCCCAGCGCAGTAAGCAAACACCGATCCGTTTGTCAAATCTTTACAGACCGCGCAGCAGTGTTACGCTTAGACCTGAGTGTCGTGTCCGGAGGCGGAGCGTCTGAGATATCCCGTTCTGCTTTGCTCGTCCGGGCGGTCCTCCTGTGGCTTGTCATGAGGCCCATCGATGACCGCGGTCGAAGCTCTTGCGTGGCTCGTTCTCGCGTTTGCCGACGGCCCTGATTGTCTCATCCAGGGATCGTTTCACTGGCTTCCGGAAGGTCGGGTGTTTGTTCGGGAAGACGGCTGTACGATTCAATCGCAGCAGGAAGGGACACAGATGCTGTTCTGGTCGAACGACAAATGGGTGCTTGTGCCGGTTCCTAACGGGGCGAGATCGCTCACTTATCGATGGGGACGTCCTGTCGCTTTCGTGAATGGAGACCGAGTGAGAATTCAAACGGGCATGGTCGTGCCGAGCGGCCAAGAACGATAGACGGGCGTTTATCCGCCCGTGTCATGTTCTGATGTATGATTCGGTATTTTCTCATGGCGATGCTATACTTCGCCTAGGCTGTCAAGCGTAGGCGAACACGGGGGCTCTTCTATGGAGACTCAAGCTGGCATTATCGTCCCGGATTTCCTGCCGTATTTGGTTGCCGTCCTGGCTCTGTTAGTCGTCTGGCAGTATCACCAGATGCAGGTTCTGAAGGGCCGCATCCTGGCCGTTGATATCTTCGATCGGTCCGGAGTCAGGATGTATCTTTTCGTGGTCCCTGCCGACAAGAGCACGTGTACGATCTGTCGGGAAGCTCACGGCAAGGCGTTTCTTCCGAGTGTCGTTGCGAAAAAGCATTTCACCCCGCTGCGGGGCCAATGTACGAATCCGATGGGGTGCGGCGGTCTGTTGGTCGGGATCTACGGCGCGTGGCCGGAGGCCCGACACGCGGTGGAACGACTTCGAGCCGCCAAGATCTCGGGCACGATCCAGTTGTCCGGACAAGAGATTTCCGCGCTCATCAACGGACCATGGGAACGCAGTATCAGTGCGGCGGCCGACCGGGTGGCGGTCCACATGTTGGAAGCGATGGTGTCGGAGGAATCCAAACCGGATACGGCGATGCTCAATTATCGGTACGTCATCGAGCAAGCCAAAGAGATGCGGCATTTGCCGTTCGTCGTCCCCGCGTACTTTCGCCTTGTTGAGATGCTGACCAGGCAGGGGCGTTACCAGGAAGTCGTCGATCTGATCGGGCAGTTCGAGTCGCGGTACAAAGACCGGAATGCCGGGCCCTATGTTCCGACCGAGACCCAGCGCGGCCTGATGTCGATCAGGAAATCCCGCCTTGCGGTCCAGCTCAAACCAGCCCTCTGATCTATCCGCCATTTTCGGAAGAAGTGTTTCCTCGTACCGGAGCGGCGGTTCTACAGAGATTTAAGGAACCGGCGGAGCTGTGTTTCGTGATCCGGATGCACCTGCAAAAAGTCCAACCCGAAGTTCTTTCCGAGCGACCAGCGGACGATGGCCAGATCAATGTGGAGGGGAGAGCGAGGAGGTGGAAGGTCGACGCTCAACTCGAGAAACGTGCCGATCGGAATGGTGGCGTCCGCTTTGATCCCGCACCCTCCACGGGAGATATTGACCACCACGCCTCGTCCAACGACTTGATCGCCGGAATAGGCGACCGCCAGATTGACTTCATACCGTGGATGATCGCGAAGATCCAAGGAAGTCTTGTCTTTTTCGTTGCGGCGGCTCGTCAGCATGCGAAAGCCCTCACCATTTCCCGAACCATCCCCGGCAGCCGGCATAGTACGACAGGCCGGCAATAGCCAGGATGGTCAACCCATGGATTGCCTGTTCTGCGACGACGACGGGGTTCGTGATTCGTGCGATCAATATGAGTGCGGCGGCCGCCACGGTGACGCCGAAGGTCACCCGTTTGGGACAGAGCGGCAGCCGGCGTTCCTCGTAGGCGCGGGCGATCCAGACGCCGATCCAACCCAACGCGCCGATCACCAAGGCGCCGCCCAGATCGGCCAGCCCGATCCAGAGACTGTCCCAGGCCAACTCGACCGGTTCACGTCCGCTGACGGACTGCCAGAGCTTCTGCCACTCCGCTGCCGCAAGGACCAACCAGATCAGCGCAAGGCCGAGCAGAAAGTGGCGTTTCCGCATTTCTTTGGACAGCACGGACCTGGGCGGCTCCGCCGGCGCCGGCGCGACCCGGCATCGCCGGATATGAGGAACCAAATCGTATCCGCACTCGCAGAGCAACACGCCGTCGTCATTTGTCAGCAGGCAGCGGGGACATTCAACGGGCATGGGTCGGCTCGGTGAAATTCAACCACTCGTGTTACAATCGGGCGGTCCCGCCTGGCGCGGACGAAGTGCTCGAGGAGGCCTTCCGGTCATTCGTCATTCGGCAGTCGCGCGGTCGCATGAGTATGGGAGCCATCGGTCATGTTGAAGACTGAGGCGCGCCGGTTTCTTCTTATCGGATCTCTGTTCGCGTTCACCGGGGTGGCGGCCGGAGCCTTCGGTGCGCACATGCTAAAGCGGACGCTCGACCCAGGGTTGTTGGCGGTCTACGACACGGCCGCACGGTATCAAATGTACCATGCGCTCGGACTTTTTGTGGTGGCATGGGCGGTCGACCGATCGCCCAGCGGGAAATTCGCCGCAGCCGGTTGGTTGTTTGTGGCGGGAATTCTGCTCTTTTCCGGCAGCCTCTATGCGGTCTCGCTCACGGAAATCACGTGGTTGGGAGCACTGACTCCTCTTGGCGGAGTTGCGTTCCTGGCCGGGTGGGGAATACTCGGCTGGAGGAGTTGGAAACTTCGTCCATCTTGATTTACTGAGCCCGGCAGCCGGCCGTCCGTTTGCCTGAGATCGACCCCCAGCCTCCGGCCGTATTGACGAATGTCCCCTCCAGGCGTTGGTCTTCTTTTGAGAACAATAAACTGTCTTCTTGGAGATGTCCCCCCGACTCCCACCGCAAATACACGGCGTCGCCCAGGACGACGACTTCGGCCGGCCTTGGCCTGTTGCCGGCGGCTGAACCGGGCGGGGGAAAGACCAGCGACAGTTTCTGTTCCTGATGATTTTGATGATTGTGGATGGTCCATTGCCAGGTGCCGCACAGACGCGCCAGCCCCCGGTGCTCGCGCAAGCTCTCCTTCCACAGACGGAGACGCAGCCAATAATCGAAGGCCACGCGGCCGGCTTCCGCTTGAGCCCGGCTGGCCAACGCCATCAGGTGGGTGATGAGGACGGGACGGAGTCGAAACTCGACGTAGCGGGCCGCCAGCGCGCGTTGTTCGGCTGGTTCGCGATCCCGAATGGCCGGAACGTCCCAGAGGCGTTCGCGAATTGCCGCGATCCCGTGCTGTTCCGCCAGCGAAAGCCAGGACGAGGGACCGACCAGCGCAGGAAACCGCTGATCCAGTTGCGCGACGTAGTCTGAAAAGCGTTCGGGAATCGACCCGGTGTGATCTTGGGTCAGAGGGAAAGCCGCCAAAACCTGCGCGACCGTGACAAGAGACGCGAGGGCCTGCCGGCCGGTTGCTTGGGTGATCCAGGTTTGTTGTCGGCTCAGCTCTTGTTCCAAGGTCGTCCATCGCGAAGGATCGGCCGCAGCCTGAACGGCGGACAGGGCGACCCTCCAGACGGCGAGCTCGGCGATGAGCCGAGTAGATGCTTCGCTGAGATGCTGATAGACGGACTCCGCGAAGGGCTTTCTGGCCAACCGTTTGGTCGCAAGCGCGCCGATGACGTCGTTGAGCCCGAGGATCGGTCCGAGTTTTGTGATGAACAACGTCTGGGCTTCGGCATCGGAATTCACGCCGGCGAGCGTGTCCGCGTGGTTGCGCACAACCTGCTCGAAGTCCGGCAACTCTATGGACGTCGCCGGGCTGGTCGAAGCCGGAGGCGGAGCGGCAGGCGCGAAGGAAGCGGCCGCCAGGGCCACTCCCAACCCGAGCAGAAACAACGCAACCTGCGGAGACCTGAGCGCGGCCATCGTCGTTACTCTAGCGTGTCTCTGAGACGAATCGCAATCGAGGTGGGCGACTGTGCCGGTCGACGATCGTGAGGGGAGGCAAGAGCGGCAGGAAAGGCGCGGAGTCGGTTACGCGCCTTGGAAACTGGATTTCAGGAAGTCGATACTCGAGTTCCAGGCCTCTCGGGCCGCATCCGCGCGATAGGAGTCTTTCCGGGCATCGTTGCAAAAGGCATGAGGCGCATCGGGATACGTGCGAACCTCGACCCGCTTCCCGTATTCCTTAGCGGCGGACAAGAGCCGATCGACATCCTCTTGCGTAGCCCACTCGTCCCGTCCCGCTTGATGGTACAGCAAGGGGCACTGCAGATCCTTCAGCAGTTCACCCGGGCTGACCGTCTTCCCGTAAAAGGCGACGACCGCTCGTAAACGCTTCCGGTGACATCCGAAACGAATCGCCAGCGATCCGCCCATGCCGAATCCCACCACCGCGTAGGTGTTCCGTTTGACGTATTCCTGGGTGTTGAGGAACTCACAGCAGGAATTGATGTCCTGAACCAAGTCCGCCTCTTTGACGCGTCCCATCAGCGCCGCCGCGACTTCATCGCTGGCGGTCACCATGCCGCCGATCCGCCCGTAGAGATTCGGGATGATGACGGCGTAGCCCTCGCAGGCCAGACGAGCGCCCAGGTCCTTGATCTGCGCCGTGAGGCCCCACCACTCATGCAACAGAATGATTCCCGGATAGGTCCCCTTTTCCTGCGGCCAGAACTGCAGCGCCTCGACCTGATGACCTTTAGGTTGGCGCGACCGGCTGTAGGGATCAACGGCCATATCGCTGGCGGAGGGAATGGGAGCGCCGCTGGGAAAACGAACTGCGCCGGTTCCGATCTGTTGCAACGAAAAGGGAGGGGTTCGCTCAGTCATCGCGAGATCCCGATCTACGCCGATTTACGCGCCCGATCAATTGTGCGGCGTACTATAGCGACGGGGTCGAAACATTGTCAATGCAACGTCCGCGGTTGACCGGCGAACCGACCGCCGGTAGAGTGTCGATCTGCGCGGGACGTCCGCGTTGTCTGAACAGACGCGCGGCCAAGGAGGATCGATGCCGAGCATCGGAATCGGGCTCATCGGGTTGGGCAGGCATGGGTTGCGGTACGCCCGCCATCTGCTCCAGGATATCGCCCAGGCCAAACTGGTGGCGGTCTGCCGGAAAACCGTCGAGCGCGGGCATGATCTGGATACCGGACACGAAGTGAGATGCTATGGAGATTACCGCCAACTGGTCGCGGACCCCGAGGTCGATGCGGTCGTCGTGGTTACGCCTCCGACGCTCACCCGGTCCATCTGCCTCGAGGCCGTGCAGGCGAAGAAGCCCATCCTGATCGAGAAGCCGTTGGCGGCGACGGGAGCCGAGGCGCGAACAATCGTACAAGCCGCGGCCCGCGCCGGCGTGCCGCTCATGACCGCGCAGACCCTCCGATTCGATCCGGCCGTGCTGGCCTTGCAGGCTCGATTGCCGACGGTGGGACGGCGGCGCTATTTCACGCTGACCACGCGGATCGAGCGGTCGGTTCAGAGTCGCAAGGATCCCCACGACTATGGAGGCCGGGGCGTGTTGTTGGAGGTCGGTGTCCACTTGCTGGATTTGGTGCGGTTTCTGACCGGAGAAGACGTGCGGGAGGTCTGCTGCGAGCTGGCGGATTCCAGCGGCCTGGGCGTGGAAACGAGGGCCTTCGTCACCCTTCGTACCGCCGGAGGCCTCTCATGCGTGATCGATGTATCATGCGAGAGTCCGGTGCGAACCAGCCGGGCCGAGTGGATCGGGGAAGACGGACAACTGACGGCCGACTGGTTTCATCATCGGCTCGTCGTGCACTCGGCCGACGGCGCGTGCGCCGTCCATGAACTCGAGCCACGACCGACGATCGTGGCGGTTTTGCGGGCCTTTCTCGACGCGCTCATGCGCGGCACCCCGATGCCCGTCTCCGGTGAGGACGGACAACGGGCCGTAGAAATCGCCGATGCGTGTTATGAATCAGCCGACACCGGGAGAACCGTGATATTGTCCGTGATGAGTGAGAGGTGACGATTCCCTGCGAGAAAGGAATCCGTGATACTCCGTCACGTTTTACGCATCACGCTTCACGCGTCGCCTCCGTCACGTTTCCGCCACGATGTGGGTATCGGTTTCTTCGACACCCTCGATGGTATGAATCTTGGTGATGACGACATCCGAGAGCGAGCGTTCGTCCGGCACGTTGACAAAGCTGAAAATGTCCGGCTGGCCGAAACAGGGGTGCGCCTGCTCGACGCCGTTGATCTTTTTCAGCGCGTGCAGCACCTCCTTGGTTTTCCCGGCTTTCACCTTGATGAGGATATAGGCTTTGGTCGACATGCTCTCCTCCCGCTGTTAGGCTGGACAAGGTTCGTTTGGTTTCTCTTGTTCATCTGGTTAAGCCGGAACGCGCCAAACAAACCAAATAAATGGATACAAGCAACATGAACCGGAGTTAAGAGCCCGGCATCTCCCGCCGCTTGGCTGCATAGGTCCGGTGCAGATCCTTGCCGTTCGCCGCGAGACGCTCGCGGGCGGAGCGGAAAATTCTCGTGAGCAGTTCCCAGTCAGCCTTGCCGACGTTGAATTCTCGGAAGCCTTGTTCAAGGCCGTCACGGTCCCACACGGAATGGACGGCTGCGTAATCGACGACGGCTTCCAGCGATTCGGAAGTCCAGCCGTTCGTGCGGAACCGTGCGAAAGCGTCGGAGCTTTGTGCGCCGAATTTCGCCTCGATCGCCTCGGTGAACCATCGGCGCACTTCGGCATCGGCGCTTTTCATGAAAGCGGATTGAAATTGGATGAGGGCCTTGATGAGCCGGTTGGCCTCCGGGCTGGACTCGGGAGGAAGGACGCCGGCGACGTCGAATGTCGCCAAGAGCGCCATGACGGCGCCCACAAGTTGGGGAGCGGCTCGTCGGGCCGGCATGACATCGTGCGGCGTGGCTCCCGCCTTCTTCGACGGGATGAAGACCTCGTTGGCATTGCTGAACGATCCGCCCGGTCTCGGCCCCCCGGCCACAACGTAGAGACGACCGCCGACCACTGCCGACCCTAAACCGTGCCGTGCCGTGGGCATGGGCGCCATCGTTTGCCACCGGTCGGAGTCCGGAAAGTAGGCTTCGTTCGTCGAAAAGGTGCCCTGGGGGGCTTCTCCGCCGATGACGTAGATCGTGTCGAACATCGCCGCCGCGGTGATGCCGCTGCGCGGCGTCGGCAGCTCCTTGATCGTAGCCCACCGGTCGGCGGCGGGATCGTAAGCCTCGGCCACCGCAAGATTCCGGCCGTAGTCTCGATTCAGCCGTCCGCCGACGGCGTAGAGGCGATTTTGGACCGCAACGGCGGCCAGGTGATCGCGCGGAGTGGGGAGCGGTGTTTTGACGGTCCATCGATTCGTCGACGGGTCATAGACTTCCACCGCGCCGGAGTTGGCGTTGCCGTCGTATCCGCCGATCGCATAGAGTTTTCCGTCCAATTCGGCGACGGCGAGCGCGCCGCGCGGGGTCGGCATGGGCGGTCCTTCAGACCAGGCGTCGGCCTCCGGGTCATAGATGTACAAGCTGGCGATCGGCCGCCAGACGGAGAAGAGTGATTGGGTGAACCCGCCGACCACATAGAGCTTGCTTGCGATGGCGGCCGACCCTGCATGGTGTACCTTGCCGGGCAGCGGCGATATGGTCGTCCAACGATCAGTGGCTGGGTCATAGACCTCCACCGCATCGGTGATCGCCAAACTCGTCAGGTTGCCCAGACTCGGCTCCGCGAACCCGCCGATGAGATAAATCTTCCCGCCGAGCGCCGATGCCGTGACTTCTGTCCGTTTGGTGGGGGCCGGCGCCGCCGTCCGCCACGTGCCCACGGGGGGCGTGTCCTCTTGGCCTCCGGCGGGCGGGACCTGCTCTGAACACAGCATCCAGGCCCAGAAGGCGACGCCGATACAGAGTATCTGTCGTCGACGGGTGTGGGATATCGTCGTGCTGGCGGTGAAAGCGACGGGGGCGAACGAGATGCACCGCTGGAGCAAAATCCTGGGGCGCATGGACCGGATTATACTGAAGGGGCTTCACGCAATCTAGCCCACATTATTCATGACGATTCGTGACGAAACCGCCAAGACGCCACGCGTTGGACCCATTGCACGAGAAGAGCAATGGGCACCCCCGCGGGGAGCCCCGAGAGGCCGAGGCATACTTGAAACAGTCTGTTGAGGCCGTGAGGGGCGAGCCCGCCCGGCTGGTCGCTGCCAGTCGCGACCAGCCTGGTCGCAGCGGCGTATCGGCGGTTGCAGTAGAAGCGGTCATGAATAATGTGGGCTAGCCCGTTCTGTCCTACGGAGCGAAAACGGTGCGCGGCGTGCGCACATCCGGCTCACCGCACGGCCGGTTCTGTTGAAAACAGGTCGGGGCCCGCCTATAATCCCGCAGCGCCTCAGGCGCATTTGTATTTCTACGGAACCGACATGTTGGCAAAGGTTCTGAGCGCGGCAGTGGTCGGTCTAGACGCCCATCTGGTGGAAGTCGAGGTGGACATCGGCGGCGGGCTGCCGCAGTTTTCCGTGGTCGGTCTTCCCGACGCCACGGTCCGCGAGAGTCGCGATCGCGTCCGTGCGGCGCTCAAGAACACCGGCTTTTCCTTTCCGGTCAAAAAGATCACCGTCAATCTGGCCCCGGCCGGGCTGAAAAAAGAGGGATCGGGACTGGATCTCGCGATCGCCGTGGGCATTCTTATCGCCGAAGAAATCTTGCCGCCGGAGTCGGTTCAGAAGAAGGTGCTTGTGGGCGAGCTGTCCTTGGACGGGCGTGTGAAACCGATCGCTGGCGCCCTTTCCATCGGCATGGCCTGTCGAAACTTTCATGAGTTGCTCCTGCCGGCCGGGAATGCGGCGGAAGCGGCGCTGGTGGACGGCGTGGCGGCCTTCCCGGTCCATACCCTGCCGGAAGCCGTCGAGTTTCTCCAAGGCGCGCAGCACATCGCTCCGGCTGGAGTGGATCGGGAAGCCTTGTTTCGTCGGCAGCCGACGGAAGACGAAGACTTCGGCGACGTCAAGGGTCAGGACCACGCCAAGCGCGCGCTGGAAGTGGCTGCCGCCGGCGGACACAACATCCTGATGGTCGGTCCGCCCGGATCGGGTAAGACCATGTTGGCGAAGCGGCTACCGACGATTCTGCCTTTCATGCAGCCGGAGGAAGCGATCGAGACCACGAGAGTCCATAGCGTGGCGGGTCTTCTGACCGACGGCCTGCCGCTGCTGACGACCCGTCCGTTCCGGTCGCCCCATCATAGTATTTCGGACGCCGGCCTGATCGGCGGCGGGGCGGTGCCGAGACCCGGTGAAGTCTCGCTGGCGCACAATGGAGTCTTATTCCTCGATGAAATCCTGGAATTTAAACGCCACGTGCTCGACGGTCTCAGACAACCGTTGGAGGACGAAACCGTCACGCTGACGCGCGCCAGCGGCTCGTTGCGCTATCCCGCCAGAATCATGCTCGTGGCGGCGATGAATCCCTGCCCCTGCGGCTATTACGGCGACCGTACGCGCGAGTGTCTGTGCACGCCGCACCAAATCCGCCGATACCGGGCCCGATTGTCCGGACCGCTCCGGGACCGGCTGGACATCCATATCGAGGTCCCGCCGGTGCATATTCGGGAACTCGGCGACGAGACTCGGCCACATGACACGTCGGCGACGATCCGCGCCAGGGTGATGGCCGCACGGGCCCGGCAAGCGGATCGATACAAGCATGACGAAATCTTCACCAACGCCCAGTTGAGGCCGCGTCAGCTCAAGAACTATTGCAGAATCGACGCAACCGGTCGTCACTTGCTGGAGCAGGCTATGACGCGGCTCGGGCTCTCGGCCCGGGCGTACGGTCGGATTCTGCGCGTGGCGCGGACGATCGCGGACCTGGCCGGCTCGGAGGACATCGAGGCGATGCACCTCGCCGAAGCGATCCAGTACCGGAGCCTGGATCGGCGCGGCGAGTTTTAGCCCGCATTATTCATGACGGTTCGTCGCATTACATCCGTTGCACCAGAAAGAGCAACGGATGCCCGGCAGACGCGCCGTGCTAGACCCATTGCAGCAAGAAGAGCAATGGGTGCCCCCAAGCACAGCCGCGAAGGAGGGAAGCATACTTGAACAGTATGTTGACCGACTGAGTGGCGAGCACGCCGGGGACCCATTGCTCCGGGAATGCAATGGGTGCCCAACAGCGTATCGGGGTGCCCATTGCCCTGCTGTTGCAATGGGCCGAAGCAGCAGAAGCGTTCATGAATAATGCGGGTTAGGGAACGGCGCATGTGGCATTCGTTCAGAGTCTTCGGCTGGTGGTTCCTGATCGGCGCGACGATGGCGTTGGCGGTCATCATGTTGCAAGGCGGCATCCGCGAAGTGATGCAGGCCCAAGGATCGTTATGGGAGGTCAAGTTGGTGGAGTTGCTCACCGCCATCATCGGCGGAGGCTTGCTAGGAGGATGTATCGCGCTGATTTTGGACAGGATCAAAAAACCGTAGCCGGACGGGAGGCGCAGAGCGGGAGACAAGCCGGAAAGGGGATTCTGGGTTCCGCTAAACTCATCGCCCCCTAGCCTGCTGCTGAGAGGAGAGCATGGATATCGAAATCGGATCAAACGTGTACCGCAATACCAACGGCACGATCGAAATCGAAGGCGTCCCGCAGATGACCGTCTCGTTACCTCAGCCGGAAGGTCCGTTGCTCGTCAACTTCGCGATGTTCGACGAAAACAGCCGGGTGGCCGTGAAAATCGTGGACAGCATCGTGGCGTTCAATGAAAAACGGGCCTACGACCTGTCGAAGACTCCGACCAGCCTGCTGCTCAAACACAGGGAAAGCGGAAAAGTGGTGCTGCAGATGGAGATCAAAAAGCAAGGCGTCGTGGTCTTGACTCAAGGCGAGTTCCGCACCATTAAAGGCCATACGTTGGTCGTGTCGCCGACCGAATGGAAAATCGATAAGCTCCGGATGAGCGGCACGGACAACGATATGAAGGGCGGTGCCGTGGCGATCGGATGAATGACGAAAGGGGAGGCGGCTGGAGAAGCCGCCTCCCCCTCCGTCTCGATGTGAAGTGGTCTCACGCGTGGTCGATGAGAATCCGACGAGGTTTCGTTTCCTCCCGCTTGGGTAGGGCGACGGTCAGGACCCCGTCCTTGTAGGTTGCAGAGATCTTGTCGGCGTCCACACTCGCCGGGACTCGAAACGCGCGGGAAAACGCCCCGCCTTGGAACTCGCGGGTCATGTAGACCCGCTTGGCGTTTTCTTCTTCCTGTTTCTGCTCGCCTTTGATGGTCAGGACACCGTCCTCCATCATGAGATGAATATCCTGTCGATCCATTCCGGGCAACGCGGCCTGGATCCAAAATCCCTGCTCGTCCTCGTAGGCATTACAGGCCGGAACCCAAACTGCCTTGCCCGCCACGGTGGAGAGCACGTCGTCCAGGAACCGATCGACATCGAGAGGCGCGTAGGTCGTCAGCATGGGATCCTCCTTTCTTAAAGAATGAGGCGGCCAGAACCATCCGTGTACGATGAAGAGATAACACTGCCGCTCGCCCGGTCAAGCCCTCTGCGCCCGCCGACTCTTCTCTGAAACCTTCCAGGTTCTTACGCCGGACAGTTCCTTAGGATGTTCTCTCTTAAGCATCGACCCGGTTCGCCTCGAGGGTCGGAATGATCACGATCTGTCCCTCCTTGAGATCGACGGAGGCCGTATCCCCGTCCCGCAATTCTCCCTTGACCAATTGGCGGGCCAAGGGGGTCTCGATTTCCTGCTGGATGAGGCGCTTCAGCGGCCGGGCTCCGTACACCGGATCGTACCCCCGTTTCCCGATGCTCGCCAGAGCGGCCGGCGTGAGGACGAGCGAGATCCGCCGCTCGGCCAAGCGCTCGCGCAACCGGCCCAATTGGATGTCCACGATCTTGACCAGATGTTCCTCCGTCAGCGGGTGGAACACGACGACCTCATCCACGCGGTTTAAGAATTCCGGCCGGAAGTGTCGGCGCAGCTCGTTCATGACGAGCGCGCGCATCTGTTCGTAAGAGCCTCCGGTCTGTTGGGATTCGAGGATATGAGGACTGCCGATGTTCGAAGTCATGATGAGCACCGTGTTTTTGAAATCCACGGTTCGGCCCTGTGAATCGGTCAGCCGGCCGTCGTCGAGCACCTGCAGGAGGATGTTGAAAACATCGTGGTGCGCTTTTTCGATCTCATCGAACAGAATCACGGAGAACGGACGCCTCCGGACGGCCTCCGTCAATTGACCGCCCTCTTCGTAGCCGACGTAGCCGGGGGGCGCGCCGATCAGGCGCGCGACCGTATGCTTCTCCATGTACTCCGACATATCGATGCGGATGAGGTTGGCCTCATCGTCGAACAAGGTCGCCGCCAGTGCGCGGGCCAGCTCGGTTTTCCCGACCCCGGTCGGACCGAGAAACAGGAATGACCCGATCGGGCGGTTGGGGTCCTTGATCCCTGATCGCGCCCGCAGAACCGCATCGGCCACCGCACGAACAGCTTCGTCCTGTCCCACGACGCGTCGATGCAGAAGCTCCTCCAGCTTGAGTAACTTGTCCATCTCGCCTTCCATCAACCGACTGACGGGGATGCCGGTCCACCGGCTGACGACCTCGGCGATGTCGTCCTCGTCGACTTCTTCCTTCAGCAGGCGGCTCTCGCCCTGCTTCTTGGTCAACCCTTGCTCCTCCAACGCCAGCTCGCGCTCCAACCGAGGCAGTTCGCCGTACCTCAATTCGGCGACACGATTCAGATCGTAGGCCCGTTCCGCCTGCTCGATCTGCTGCTTGACCTCTTCGATCTGCTGACGAATCTTGCGCAACCGCGCCACGGAGGCCTTTTCGGATTCCCATCGCGCCTTCAGCGCCTGCAGATCACGGTTCAGTTCCGCCAGTTCTTTCTCCAACGCGTCGAGACGGGCCTTGCTGCCGGGGTCCTGCTCTTTGCGGAGGGCCTCCCGCTCGATCTCCAGTTGCATGACTTTGCGGGAGACTTCGTCGAGTTCGGCCGGCAGGCTGTCGATCTCCGTGCGCAGCCGCGCCGCCGCTTCGTCCACCAGGTCGATGGCTTTGTCGGGGAGGAACCGGTCGGAAATGTAACGGTGAGACAGCTTGGCTGCGGCGACCAATGCCGCGTCCTTGATCCGCACGCCATGGTGAACTTCGTAACGCTCCTTGAGCCCTCGAAGAATGGAGATGGTGTCCTCGACGGACGGTTGATCGACCATCACCGTCTGGAACCGCCGTTCCAGCGCCGCATCCTTCTCGATATGCTTCCGGTATTCGTCCAGCGTCGTCGCGCCGATCAGGTGGAGCTCGCCGCGTGCGAGCATGGGTTTCAGCAGGTTCGCGGCGTCCATCGCTCCTTCGGCGGCCCCGGCGCCGACGACGGTGTGCAGTTCGTCGATGAACAGGAGGATCTGGCCCTGAGCCGCCTGAATCTCCTTCAACACCGCCTTCAACCGCTCCTCGAATTCGCCTCGGAATTTCGCGCCGGCCACCAGGGCGCCCATGTCCAGGACGATCAAGCGCTTGTGTTTGAGCCCTTCGGGCACGTCGCCTTTCACGATCCGCTGCGCCAAGCCTTCCACGATCGCCGTTTTGCCGACGCCTGGCTCGCCGATCAGCACAGGATTGTTCTTGGTACGACGGGAGAGGATCTGGATCACGCGGCGGATTTCATCGTCTCGGCCGATCACCGGATCGAGCTTCCCTTGGCCGGCCAGCCTGGTGAGGTCGCGTCCGTACTTCTCGAGGGCTTGGTAGGTGCCTTCAGGATCTTGGCTGGTGACGCGCTGGTTGCCTCGGACTTTTTGAAGCGCGGGCAGGAGCCGGTCGCGCGTCAGGCCTACCCGTCGGAGGATGCCGCCTTCCTCGGCCATCGCGAGGAGGACGTGCTCGACGCTGAGGTAGTCGTCCCGCAGCGCCTTCATTTCCTCTTCCGCCCGCGTCAGGACTTGGCCCAACCGGGCGGTGAGGTGAATCTGTCCCGGCCCGGATCCCGGTCCTTGGACCTGCGGGATCTTCGAGAGAGCCTGCTCGACGGCGGCCTTCACCGCCGAGACGGCGACTCCGGCGGACTCCAGCAGCGTGCCGGCGATGCCGCCTTCCTGCTCCAGCAGCGCCAGCAAGACATGTTCGACGTCGACGCCTTGATGGCTTCTCCGCATGGCATGGCCCGAGGCGGCTTGTAACGCTTCCTGCAACTTGATGGTCATGCGATTCATATCCATCGAAACGCTCCTTGGCGGCTGAGCCGCCGATGTCGCCTATGAACAAGCAGTAATCACGGCACAGGGCAAGTCAATATGCGGGTGTGTCGTGTTTCTTTATGGGACCGCGCGGCAGACTAGCGCGAAAACCCTTCCACACTTCCTGAAAGCCGTTCTTCAAGGCGATGAAGCCGGCGCTCGATCCGACGGACTTTCCACGCCGTGAGCGAAATAAGGAGCAGCGAGAGCAAGGCAAGACCGGCTACAAGGGCCAGACCGCTCATCATTTCGTGCGGCATCAGCAGCGCGATGCCTGTCTCGCCCGCATGTCCTGCGAAAGCTGGATCGATCATGGTGTACTCTCCCGTCGCTGTGGTGGATGATCGAAAATAAGGCGGTCGCTTCGCCACACTGTACTCGGACCGACAGGTTTCGTCGAGAGTCTCGGCGGCCGACTTGACCGCCGCCGACCATCCAGACTATTGTCCGGTTGTGATCGGTCATGGGCATCATTCTAGGGCGCAGGACGGGCGGCCGTTTGCGGTGGTGACCGGTTCATCGCGCGGGATCGGCGCCGCGTACGCTCATGCGCTGGCGTCGAAGGGATACGATCTGCTCCTGGTCGCTCGCGATCAAGAAGCGCTGGACCGGCTCAGAGTCGAACTCAGCGCCTACGCCGTGTCGGTGAGCCACGAACTGATCGATCTCAGCGAGCCAGAAGCCGCGCACCGGCTGTATGTCGCCGCGTGTCAATTTCGCGGGCTCCCCGACTTGCTGGTGAATAACGCTGGTTTCGGGTTGTTCGGAGAATTCGCCGAGATGCCGATGGCGAGAATTCAGCAGATGCTGCGATTGCACGTCAATACGGTCGTCGAGAGTATGCGGTTGTTCCTGCCCGGCATGGTGGAGCGTCGCTCAGGCGCTATCGTGAACGTCGCCTCCATCGCCGGATTGTTCGCCGTGCCGCATATGGCCGAATATGCCGCGACCAAAGCGTTTCTGATCAATTTCTCCCAGGCCCTGGATGAGGAAGTCCGCCGGTCCGGCGTGCGCATACAGGTCTGCTGCCCTGGATCGACCGATACGGAGTTTCACCGCACCGCGGGATTCCGTCCCCGAAACCCGTTCGGCTCCCAGCGTCCGGAAAAAGTCGTCCGCGCGTCTCTCTCGGCCCTGAAGCAGGGTCCCTCGCTGGTCACCGTGGGTGTGAGCGGGGTCCTCCTGGCTCTGGTGAGCCGCTGTGTCCCCCGGCGTGTCCTGATTCGAGGGGCGGGCCGATGGATGAAGTCACCCGTCTAACCCGGCGATTGCGAACCCGTGCCGATGTCGGAGCTGCTCTTCGCCACGCTCAGTCTTTATAAGGACGCGTTACGCGGGACGATCATCTCGCTCGCCAGAGGGTGGGTCACCGTGCCGGCGATGGTGGCGTTCGCCGCGTTGATGCTGTTCGCAACCAAGTTGGCGGCGCCGCTGGGTATCGCGGGAGGATTCATGTTGGGCGCGGTGAACGCGTTGCTGATCGGGGCGATGCTGAGTCTGATCGAACAGGCGGTCCTGAGCGCGCGGCGCCTTGAGCTTCGGGATATTCTCGGGAGTTTCGGACAGTATTTTTGGGATGTGATCAGTGTCGGGTTTGTCCTCTGGGTCCCGATCATGTTGCTGGACACGGGACTGACGGCCAACCCCAACGGGGCCTTTCTGGCCACCGCCGTGTTTCTCTTGCTGTTCATTCTGTTGAATCCCACGCCCGAAGTGATCTATCAGGTCAGACACAGTTCTCCCTTGGATGTGCTCAAAACGAGCTATGAGTTCGTCATTGAGAACTGGATCGAGTGGTTTCTGCCTCTGGCGGTCGTCCTGGCGCCGTTAGGCTTGTCCTTCTTCTTCGGTCTCTCGAGTGTGCTGGGGAGAGGAGCGGGACTGGATTTGTTTCAGATGCTGGCTCTTCCGTTTACGCTCTTGACGGCCTGGCTGGCTTATCTCGGTCTGCCCGAAGGCGCCAGCACGTTGCTAGTTTTCATCCTGACTCCACCGCTGGCAATCGCAATCATGTTCTTCCGCGGGCACCTCTTCGCCTCTCTGTACGGCTCTTCCCGTCGACAGCGTCTTTTCAAACGTCGATTCGGCTCTCCCTAGATGTATCGACTTCTTCTTTCATCCGCTGATTCGCCTTCTGAACCCGTCCAGTGACGGGCAACGTTTTTGCTTTATTTTAGTTCTAATGACCTGCAGTCGCTGCCTCAGAACTTTTCCACGCCCTCTCCGTTATCTGATTGTTTTGCCAAAGCAATTCACCCATATCCGCCGGCTTTGTGTCTTGGAAAAAGTGAAGGTTCCAGTATCCAGGGGTGGATGGTCCATTCAGTGTGTATGCTTCGAACAATAAAACTGATTGTTATTCAATAAAAAATAATGTATGGATTTGCCTACATCGATGAAAGCGCTTCCTCCACTACGATTTTGACCACCAAGAGCAAGAGATTGTCAGTGGCCGGTGTTTCGATTTTCTGGCGATTGGTTCTCACCTCCCTGGTTATTATTGCCGTCATGGTAGGAGTGAATCTCTATGCGCTTCTTCAGCTTCGGCAGTTGACCGTCTTGAGCACGGAAATGGTATCGCTTCACTATCCCGCGATTGAAACGACCAAACGGTTGCTTACCTCTCTCTACAGCCAGATTCAAAGCGAGAAAAAATATTTCGCCGTCCGCGATGCGACGTTTCTTCACAACTTTCACGAAGAGGCTGAAGAGTTCGCGCGGCTGCTCCGAACCTTGTTGACTCAAGAGACATCCCCACAGGGACAGCAACTCTTGAAGGACACTGAACGTCTTCAAAAAGAGCGACTGGCTTTGTTCACTTCGGAGGCGGAACAGACCGCGAACGGTTCCAAAGAGGTTCTGGCGGTGTACGAAAATCGGCGCGATGCCTTGACCGATCGCATGACCTCGACCCTGCAAGGCTATATCGGCTTGCACGAAGCGCGGATCAGCGTTGGTGTCAGTCAATCGCGTGCCAGTTCGGCGCGTGCGGAGGCGGTGACCGAGCAACTCGCCCTGGTTGCGTTGCTGTTCGGTCTCGGATTGGCGGGCATCGCCAGTTACAGCATCTTGCGCCCGCTCCGGCGTCTCCAGAGCCACATTAAGGAAATCGGGCAGGGGAATTTCGGCACGCCTTTGCAAATCGTCGTGCCGAGCGATCTGCGGGAACTGGTCGATACGGTCAATTGGGTGGGGAAGAAGCTCCAGCAGTTGGACGACATGAAGTCCGAATTCCTGGCCCACGTGTCGCACGAGTTGCGAACACCCATGGCATCGATTCAAGAGGGCACGCAATTGCTCCTGGACGAAATTCCCGGGCCGTTGGCGCAAGAGCAGCGGACGACCTTGCGCATCATGTCGGACAGCAGCCGCCGCCTCATTCATCTGATTTCGACGATTTTGGATTTGTCCAAGATGGAAGCCGGGATGATGGAATACCGGATCGTCCCGACCGATTTGAAACGGGTGGCTGAAATTTCCATCAACAAGGTTCGGCTGTTGGCCGATGCGAAGCACATCCAGTTGCTCATGGAAGTCCCATCAGATCGAGTCTGGGTCAAAGCGGATTTTGCCAGGATCGAGCAGGTGCTCGACAATCTGCTTTCCAACGCGTTGAAGTTCAGCCCGGAAGGCGGCGTGGTCAAGCTTCTGATGGAGCCCGATCCCAACACGGGTGTACTGCTGGTGACGGTCGCAGATGGGGGACCGGGGATCGCAGCCGAGGATCTTCCGCATATCTTCGAACGCTTTTACCAGGGACGGACGAAGGGCAAGCACGTTTCTCCCGGCAGCGGACTGGGCCTGGCGCTGGCGAAGAAGGTGGTCGAAGCCCACGGCGGGCGTATTTGGATTGAAAGCGAAGTGGGCAAAGGGACGACGGTGCGATTCACGCTGCGTCTCACCAAACCCGGAGGAGCGACATGAGGAGGTGCTCTCGGCCTCTGAACGGGATCGGCGCCGCGCTTCTGCTGATTGGACTGTGGGGCTGCGCAATGCTCGCCGATACGCCCTTGCCTTCCACGCCGTTCTTTACGGCCGAACAGGGCGATGCGAAGATGTTCCAGGCCGTCGCGCGAAAGCAGGAGGCGCTGGCGAACAAATGCGTGGAGCACAACGCGTGCGATCACGTGTACTTCACACGGGCGTTGGTCGCGCTGTTTGAGAGCCGAGAAGCCGCGGCGAAGTACTTCCACAAGGTCATCGCGGTGGCTCCCAAAAGCCGTCAGGCGGCGTCAAGCGCGCTCTGGATCCGACTTCTTCAGGAGACTCCGAATCCTGTCGACCAGTCCTGGGTCAAGTCGGTGTTGACCGCGCCGTCTCTGGTGGAACACAACGCGGCGCTGGCCCAGACGGCCGAGCGCCTGGTGCGGGACTTGTTGGACCGGGAAGTGGCGATCCAACAGCTTCTGGTCATGAAGGAAGCGGACACCTCGTCCGTCGAATCGCTCCAACGGGAACTGAGCGAACGCGACCGTAGAATGGAGGCGATGATCAATAAGCGCGACATCCCGAAGCTCGGCGGCGCAGATACGCTGACGCTTCAAACGCTTCAGCGCCAGATCAACGAACGGGACAAGAAGATCGAAGAACTCACCAATCAACTCGAGGCGCTCAAACGTATCGACCAGGAAATGAGAGAAAAAACCAGACCCATCAGGCCCCCGACGAGCGTGTTGCCGGCGCCGGGGACCGACACACGTCCGTAGGGGAGCGTATGGAACACGAACGTATTCTTGTCATCGACGACGACGAAGGATTGTTGCATCTCCTGAAGATGCGGCTCTCCGCAATGGGGTTCCACGTGACGCCCTGCACCACCGGTCAGGAAGCCGTCGCCGCCGCGCGGAAAGATGTCTACGATTTGGCCATCACCGACCTGCGGTTGAGAGGCGAGGATGGTCTCGATGTGGCGGAAGAACTGCTTCGGATTCACCCGGGCCTGCCGGTGCTGATTCTGACGGCGCACGGTAGCATTCCGAACGCCGTCGAAGCCATGCAGCGCGGCGCATGTGGGTACCTCACCAAACCGTTCGACGACAAGGATCTCCGGGCGACCATCGACAAGGCGCTGTCGCAGCAACGTATGAGTAGAGAGATCCAGCGGCTCAAGTCGCTGGTCAAGGAACTGTACGGCCTCGAGAACGTGGTGGCGCGGAGCGCCGCCATGCAGCGGCTCTTCCAGCAGGTGGCCCAAGTGGCGGACTCGGATGCGACGATCTGTCTCTTCGGCGAGACGGGGACAGGCAAGGAGGTGCTGGCTCGGGTGATTCATACGAACAGCCGGCGCGCCCGCGGGCCGTTCGTCGCCCTCAATTGCGCGGCCATTCCGGAGACCCTGTTCGAAAGCGAGCTATTCGGGCACGTCCGCGGCGCCTTCACCAACGCGCACGGACCCAAGCGCGGGCTGTTTCAGAGCGCGAACGGCGGCACGTTGTTTCTCGACGAGATCGGCGAGATGCCGCTGTCCATGCAGGTCAAGCTGCTGCGGGCGGTGCAGGAGCGAGAGGTGAAGGAGGTCGGGGCCGACTATTCGACCAAGGTCGATGTGAGAATCATCGCGGCGACGAACAAAGATCTCGGAGAGGCGGTGAAGGCGGGGACGTTCCGGAACGATTTGTATTATCGGATCCAGGTCGTCCCGCTTACGATTCCGCCGTTGCGCGAGCGGCGCGATGACATTCCGATCCTAGCGCAGCACTTCCTGAAGCAGAGCACGCAGCGGATGAATAAAGACATCCGTGGATTCACGCCGGCCGCTATGCAGAAACTGATGCTGTATCCCTGGCCGGGAAATGTGCGCGAGTTGGAAAACGCGATCGAGAAAGCGGTGGTCATGTCCCAACAAGACATGATTACCCCGGATTTGCTTCCGTCCGTGAGCGTCTCGGGCGACGCGCCGTTGAAGCCGCTGACCGAGGCAAAGGAGGATTTCGAGCGCAACTACCTGAAGCAGGTTCTGCAGTTGACCGGAGGGAACATTTCCCGCGCCGCCCAGTTTGCCGGCCGATATCGAGCCGATTTTTACAAGATGCTCAAGAAATACGGCCTCCATCCCGCCAACACCAAGAGCAAGCCCGAAGTCGAGTTGGAGGATACCGAAGAAGAAGGCAATCTCACCCAGGCGTAGTCGATACCCGCGCACCTCTGGAATTACAGCCCGACGAACTAGCGTCTTGCCGTTTCTCCAGCTTCTCTGTCGGTCTGCGCAAGCAAACAGAACGACTGGAAGGGTCTCTCCCGCCGCCGAGAACAACGAGAAAGGCTCCGGGTCGAGCGAGAGAAGAGGAAAGAGCGCTGGAGGAGTTTCTCCGGCGGCGCAAGTTCCATAAAACGATAAAGAGCCGCCGGTCGGGTCAAGCAAGGTATGGAGCTGGCGAGAGGACTCGAACCTCCAACCGGCGGTTTACAAAACCGCTGCTCTGCCGATTGAGCTACGCCAGCTTCCAAACGACGAACAACGAATTAAGCTTCCATTGGTGGGGTAAGCTCCAAAGCCAACGAAGCCAAGGTGTGAAAAGCGTTGGGCAATGGGGCCAACGTTTCGACTGCTTGCGTCTTCGCCCACATTCTACTTCTCCTAGAACGGCCGTTCGACTCGATTCGACGAAGCTCTTCTCGATGCAATGGGGTCCGACGCGTGGCGTCTTGGCAGTGTGGTCACGAACCGTCATGAATACATGAATCATGTGGAATAGTAGACAGGGGAAAATGGCCATAGTGTTCCACCATGCTCAGCGCTTCCAGCCGCCCAGTTCCTGGAGCGCGGGGAGATCAGTGTTGGCGGTGCATCCGCGTGCGTCCATTCTTAGCGCGGGCGGCTTCCATGGTCAAGAACCTCGCGCGCAAATTCAGTGCGCCGTGAGGTGAAAGGCATTGAGTGTCTTGCAGGGGCCAGTCTAGTCTGGGGAGTCGCTTGCCTGTGCTCCGGCAGACAGGTCGGGACATTCCAGTAGCTACCCAGACGGCCGGAAGGGGAACCGACTGGTCAAAGCTCTGGGGACCCTGACCCACCCAGGGGTGGGCGAGCCAAGCCGACCGGTCTGCCTGTCCGCGCCCGGCGGGCGTGCGGGGACGCGCGGGCAGCCGGGCCTGGTACCATGGCTCCGGGTCTGCAATGGGGTCCGATGCTTGGCGACTCTCGGGTACCCGTTGCTCGGGGCGCCCATTGCTCTGCCCACTGCAATGAGCTAAAACAATGGGTGCGGTGCGACGAACCGTCATGAAGAATGCGCGACGAGGTCGTAGGCCGCCTGCATCCGCATCCATGTCTCCGCACCGCCGCCGAACGCGTTGTTCAACCGCATTGACATCACAATCCCTCTGAGATGTGTCAAGCGTCTGTTGACGCTTGACGCCGCAGTGATCGGATCGTCCCGCATCAACCTTCTTGGTGGCCCACTCCGGGACCCCAGTCGAGCAGTTAGATCTGAGACAAAGAAAGGAGTCCGGGAGTCTTTGTTGACCTTCGGCGGCGGAGAGCGACAGCGGGAAACCGCATAGACCGAGGCCGGGGTCTCCCGGAGATTCGAACCCATCTCAACATCGGTTACCGATGGGGGTTGCGCGTGCTATGAGGTGTATAAATCACGAAACAATTCTCATTTCGCCAGAAAAGGCTCTCAAAGCTCTGAACTTGGCGGATCTGACTTTCATCAAAATGGGACTGTTTCAATTTTGAGCTTGGGTGCCGGGTCTATCACCATCGAGGACTCTCGAGGAACACCGGAAGATCGGGGGCGCTGCGCAAAAGCACGGAAAAGTTGCCAACTCTGGCAACCGGTTTTAGAATCTGTCGGGCAAGCGACGAACTGTGCCTCCCGGACAATGAGTCGATTCAGGTTCCCTTTTCGAATCGTGCTCGTTCCCTATCCAATTTCTTTGGCGATCGGCGTCGTTCGGCGCCAGCCGTCAAAAGAAGCGAACATGCATCGTCTCGCGTTTGTGATCAAGTAGGCGGAGGAATGTCATGAGTCAACCCCATGTTCTCGTTGTCGATGACGACCCGGCGGTCGTAGATGTCTTGAGCGAAACACTCGTGGCCGAAGGATACCAGGTCACGACCGTTGCCGACGGCCAGACGGCGATTCAAGTCGTCAAGGATACACCTGTACAGGTCGTAGTCACCGATCTGCAGATGCCGGGTATGGACGGGCTGGAGGTTTTGGAGCGGCTCTCACGAATCGACGCAAAGATCGTCGCGATCATGATGACCGGTTACGGCACCATCGATTACGCCGTGCGGGCAATGAAAGCCGGCGCGTTCGATTTCATCACGAAACCGTTCGAGTGCGACGCGGTTGCGGCGGTGGTCGGGAAGGCGATCGAATTTCAGCGCCTCCGTCAAGAGAATCGCCTGCTGCGCAAGGCAGTCCGCGATCAATACCGTTTCGAAAACTTGATCGGCGCCAGCGAGGCGATGCGCGGCGTGTTGGATTTTGTGGAGAGGGTGGCCGACAGCGATAGCACCGTGCTCATTATGGGAGAAAGCGGGACGGGGAAGGAATTGGTCGCCAGGATGTTGCACTTTAACAGTTACCGCCGGGGGCGTCCGCTCGTGCCCGTGAACTGTGGGGCGATACCCGAGAATCTGTTGGAATCAGAGTTGTTCGGCCATGAAAAGGGGGCGTTCACCGGGGCAGCTTACACCAGAATGGGGCGGTTCGAATTGGCACACGGCGGGACCATCTTTCTTGATGAAATCGCGGAGATGCCTGTTTCCCTGCAGGCGAAGCTGCTGCGCGTGTTGCAGGAGCGGTGTTTTGAACGTGTCGGCGGAACCAAGACCATTACGGTGGACGTCCGTGTCATCGCCGCAACCAATCAGGATCTGGAGCAGGCGGTCCAGGAGAAGAAGTTCCGGCATGATTTGTACTACCGTCTGAACGTGATTCCTGTCCACATTCCTCCGCTGCGCGAGCGGCGAAGCGACATTCCGTCGCTCGTCAATCATTTCATTCACCGGTTCAACCAGGTCAAGCAGACCTCGATTCAAGGGATTGAGCCGGAAGCGCTAGCGCAGTTGGCGGCCTACGACTGGCCGGGAAATATCAGAGAACTGGAAAACCTGATCGAGCGACTCGTGGTACTGAAGAAGTCGGGGACGATCGGCTTCGCCGACCTGCCGGAAAAAATCGCGCGACAAGCGCCCAGTCGATCCGCGCAGAGTGAGAGGTTCATTCACTTTGGCGAACGGGGCATCAACCTGGCCAAGGAACTCGAGCAATACGAGAATCGGCTGATCGTCGAAGCCTTGCGCCAGGCTAACGGGATCACCAGTAAGGCTGCTCAACTGTTGCACCTCAATCGGACGACGCTGGTGGAAAAGCTGAAGCGGAAAGGATTCGATCCCAAGACTCAGGCCTATTCGTTTCAGAACTGAGTCTGTCTCCTCCGCCGTTCTCTCCGATGCTGGTGTCAACTCTTTGACCCTCCGGCGTGCATTCTGACAGATTTGTTGACGCCGGATCTAGCCGGTCAGAGCCCGCCACCTATTTGATAAATCCATCTTGCGAAATTCTGGCCTATGAAAAAGGGCATAGAACTTGCTCACTGTTTCGCACGTGCTAAATCGAGCCATCACTATCGCGCGCTGCGTGGCCGTTGGCGTGCTGCTGTTCGGGAGCCTCGGTCTAGGAGCTCACGCCGGAGAGCCGGGCCGCTCGGCCACGTCAATGCAGCAAACTGTCTCGACCACGTCATCGCGTCTTTACGAGGCGCTCTTTCCTCTGCCGGACGACGGACCTCGCTACAATCATGCTTTGGCACAAGAGGCGAGCGCCGCGTTCCAATACGGGGTCCAAGCGTTTCAGGAACGTGACTACGCCGCTGCCGTGCGATATTTTCAGAATGCCGTCAAGCAACAGCCGAACAGTCCGGTGGCCCAGGCTGCGTTGGCCTTCCTCGCCGACGCGACCGCGCTGGCTGGCCGGACGGACGCCAGTCGATCTGAAGCCATCAACGTGTATCGCGTGCTGATTCGCGATTATCCCGGGACGCCGAATGCGGTGCGCGCGGAGTGGCGAGTCGGCGATCTGTACAACGAACTCGGATGGCACCACGAAGCCCTCGCCACGTACGAGCGCGCGGCGGCTCACGCACAGTCCGGCTATGACGCCGATCGCGCTCTGCTCGGACAGGGCGTCACGTTCATGGCGCTCGAAAAATGGCGCGAAGCCGAGCAGGCGCTCGACACTCTGCGCCGGCGGACGGCAGACGAGGGCATCGTCATGCGCGCGACCCTGGGGACGGCGACCGCGCTCTACCAGCAGGGGCGCATCCAGGAGGCGCAGCCGCTGTTCGACTTCTGCTATCGCCGCTGGCCAGCGTTCGTCAAACGGGATCCCGGTTCCTTGCTGCGCTTTGCTTCCACGTTGTTCGAAACCGGCAGGCTCCATCTGGCTAGGCACATCTATAGCACGTTCTACAACCTCTATCCGCGCCATGCTGATGCTCCGTCCGCGCTCGTTTCGATAGGGGATACGTTCCAGAAGTCCGGGCTCCGGCACCAGGCGGAAATCTTTTACACATCAGCCCTGACCTTGTATCCCGGCACGCCGACCGAACCGCTTGCAAAGCTGCGATTGGTCCAGCTCGGATTGGAAGCGGTTGCCGACGCCGAGGGCAACCTGCTGCGACTGACCGTCGAGAGCGCGATGCGTGGGGAGCCGGCGCCGTACCTCGATCCCGCGGAGCAGCGGGAGACCCTTCGTACGATTGCGGCCCGGTATGCGGACAACGTCCTGGCAAGCGAAGCGCTGTTTCGCTTGGGCGAGCATTACGAATCCGCCGGAGACCGGATGCAGGCGATTCAGGCGTATCAGGATGTCACAAAGCGGTCGGGACGCATCGAAGGCGATCCCTGGCCGGAGACCGCCGCATCGCGGATCGCAACCATTCTTCGCCCTTGGATGGAAGCAGCCTTCAAAGCAGGAGATGACCTCACGGCCGTGACGTTGTTCCATCGACATGGGGCGCTTGCCGATCGGGTCTATCTGGGACAGGAGTTGCTCCTGAACGTGGCGGATGCCCACCGACGCCTCGGATTCACAGCCCAGGCCACCCGTCTGTACCAAACCATCCTTCGTGAGCCGAAAGGGAGGCCGTTTCTTGAACAGGCGCTGATCGGACTGGGCCGGACGTATCTCGCGCAGCATGATCCCGCCGCGGCTCGAAAAGTGTTCGAGCGATACCGGCTCCAATTCCCGGTGGGACGATCCACACCCGAGGCGCTGGGGCTCCTGGTGAAAGCGATGCGACAACAGGGCGATCGGAGTGGGGCCATCCGGGTGTGTCGCCGATGGCTGCGTCTGTACGAGCGCCATCCTGATCGGCCGGACATGCTGATTCTCCTCGCCAGGACGTTGGCGGAGGCGGGGAAATCCGATGAGGCGCTCCTTGTATACGAAGAAGCCTGGCGGACGGGATCTTTCCGAGACGCGGCCGCATTACTCGAATTCGGGGACTTGCTCGCGAAGGTGCAACAATACGACCGTGCCGTCGGGCTGTACCGGCAGGTCTTGGCGGCAAGGCCGCGGCCTGATCAGGCGCAGTGGGCACGGCTGCAACTGGGGCGAATCCAGCTCATGCAAAAGAACTATCGCGAAGCTGAATCGCTGTTCAAGCAGGTCGGCGCCGTGGACGATCCGCTCATGCGGCGAGTGTCGACGACCCTGCTGCAACAGATCCGTCCTCGAGTTCAGAAGAAAGGAAGGTGAAGCGATGCCGGCCGGTTCATTGCCTGCAGCCGGGGAACGAGAGTTATTGCAGGACGCCTTTCGCAGCTTCGACGTAGCGGCCGCGACTCTTCAGGAATCCTATCGTGCCCTGTTGCTCCGACTGGAACGGCTCGATCTGGAACTGGCCGAAAGCAACGAGGCGCTGCGTCGCAATTTGCGCGAAAACGAAGAAATGCGAAACCATCTGTCGGCCATTCTGGAGTCTTTGGCGACCGGCGTCATCGTGACGGATCAACAAGGGGTGATCACGCGATGCAACCGCGCCGCCGAGCGCCTCAGCGGAATGGCGCAGGCCGACATGCTCGGGCAGCCGCTGGCTACATTCCTGCGCCAAGCCGGTCTGGATGGTAATGAGTATCCTGTCACCGCCCGCAGCGGCGCGCTTCTCACGATCACGCGGACCCCCATGATGAACCAGGAAGGTGTGTCGACCGGCAGCCTCCTGCTGTTGCAGGACATCACCGCGGTCAGACGGTTAGAGGAACGCCTGCAGCGTCGAGACCGGCTGGCCGCGATGGGGGAGATGGTGGGGCGCATCGCGCATGAGCTCAGGAACCCCTTGGGCAGCGTCGAGCTGTTCGCCTCGATGTTGCGCAGAGAGCTCAAAGCCACGCCGGACCTTCAAGTCTATGCCGAGCACATTTCCTCAGCCGTCCATGCGATGAATCGGCTGCTGTCGAATCTCTTGCTGTACACCAAACCGAACTGTCCACGGGCGAGCTGGCAGGGGAGCGAATCCCTCGTGCGCGAGGCCTTAACGCTCGCTGCTCACGGAACGGCCCGAGCCGGAGTCGTGACACAAGTCTCAGTGGATCCCCGGACCCCGCGGCTCTGGTGCGATGCGCTTCAGATGAAGCAGGTCCTGGTGAACCTAATCCTTAATGCCGTTCAGGTCATGCGATATGGAGGAACCCTTAGGATCAGGGTGGGTCTCGATGAAGAACGGATCTTGGGCATCCCAGGTGTCCGGGTGACCGTGTCAGATACCGGAGACGGCATTCCGCCCGAACATCGGTCGCGTATCTTCGATCCGTTCTTTACGACGAAGGATGAGGGAACCGGACTCGGATTGGCGATCGTTCATGCCATCGTGGAGGCGCATCGGGGGCGGATCGACGTGGAGAGCACAGTCGGGTGCGGGACCACCTTTACAATCGTCTTGCCTATGGGACCGTCTGCGGACGACTCCTCGCCGGGCCGGAGTGTGTGTAAGGGAAGGGGTGATGCACCCAGAGCATCTGGATAGACAGCGGAAAGGGAGGGACTCTGAGCATGAACGGAACGGCCTTCGAACGTTCGTCGAGCGGCCAGCCGGCCGAAACCAGAACCGTCGCGATCGTCGACGATGAGCCGTCCATGCGGACCGCTCTTTCGGAAACGGTGCGGCGGTTCGGGTATGATGTGGTGGCGGCGACCGATGGCCAGGAGGCGCTCGACCGAGTGCTCGCGAGTAAGCCATGGCTCGTCTTGACTGATCTCAAAATGCCCAGACTCGGCGGCATCGAACTCGTTCAGGAAATCAAGAAGCGTTCCCCCCAGACCAAAGTCGTGTTGATGACCGCCTATGCGACCGTCGAAACGGCGGTGGAAGCCATGAAATGCGGTGCGAGCGACTACATTCTGAAACCGTTTTCGACGGATCTGCTGGAGCGGGTCATTGCCAACCTGGAGGTTGCACAGGAACAAGGCGCGGAGGCGCCAATCCCGTCGCCGGGACAGCCGATCCTCACCCGGGACCCCGGCATGATCCGCCTGTTGAGCACGGTGGAAGCTGTAGCGGCCAGCCAAGCGACGGTGCTGATCTCGGGCGAGAGCGGAACGGGCAAGGAATTGCTGGCGCGGTTCATCCACAGCCGGAGCCCGCGTGCGCACCGACCGTTTATCGCCGTGAATTGCGCAGCCCTCCCGGACGGCTTGCTGGAAAGCGAGCTGTTCGGCCATGAGCGCGGAGCTTTCACCGGCGCGCTCGTCCGCAAGATGGGCAAGTTCGAAATGGCTCACACCGGCACCTTGCTCTTGGATGAGATCAGCGAGATGGCGCTTGGCCTTCAAGCCAAGCTGCTGCGGGTTCTCCAGGAGCGCGAAGTCGATCGAGTAGGTGGACGCGAGCCGGTCCGGGTCAACATCCGCGTGATCGCGACTACCAACCGCTCGCTGTATCGGGAAGTCGAGCAAGGGCGGTTCCGTGAGGATCTCTACTATCGCTTGAACGTGTTTCCCGTTACACTCCCCCCGCTGCGCGAGCGGCCGGCTGATATTCCCATGTTGGCGAGACATTTCGCCAAGGCGGCAGCGGCCCGCAACGGGCTTCACGCCCCGATCATCTCCGATGCGGCTCTGTCGGTCCTGCAGGGGCGCCCCTGGAAGGGGAACGTGCGGGAATTGGAGAACGTGATGGAACGTGCGGTTCTGCTGGCTCGGAACGGGACGATCGGTCTCGAGCATGTGTCCGAGGACTCGACCCCTCTAACCATTCAGGTCGGTGAACCGTCCGGCGTTCCCGAGGGCTCGACGCAGTGCCGGGGCAGCCTCTGGGAGATGGAACGGGAGCTGATCTTCAAGACCCTGGCCCGCGTCAAGGACAACCGAACTCACGCGGCGAAAGAGTTGGGAATCAGCATCCGCACGCTCAGGAACAAACTTCGGGAATACCGTCAGTGCGGCGGGCAGGTTGTGAGTGAGCGAACCTGAGTCCTTGGCAAGAACATTGCTCAATAGACGGAATCGGAACAATGTTCGCGCACACTGGGCAAAATCGTTCCAGTGCGAACTGCTGCGCGCGGTCTCAGACAGGCCAGTAGAGACAGGGGGGAACCGGTGATCGGTTCCTGCGAGTTCTACGGTATTTGGCTTGCATAATCGGATGGAAGCCGTTGGCCGGTTCGTTAAGCCAAGACAGGGAACGGAGTCAACCCCATGACGATCTTCGACAAAACGATGGATCTGATCGAGCGGACACTCGATCTCCGGGGCGCCCGTCATCGGGTGATCGCCTCCAACGTCGCCAATGAGGAAACTCCCGGATACCGGGCGAAAGACCTCCATTTCCAGGATGCCTTGGCCGCCGCGGCGCGGGGGCGGTTGCCGGTCACACTGGCTGTGACCCACGCCAGCCACATCGGGCCGCAGGGCGATGGGTTGTCGCGGGTGACAGGTCGGCTAGCGGAAGTTCCGTCGGGTGACCTGCCATTGGACGCCAACTCCGTGAATCTTGAATTGGAGATGGCGAAGCTCTCCGACAACGCGATGCACTACAACACCGCTGCGACTATTCTGGCACAACGGTTTCGGCAACTCATGAGTGCGATCAGGGACGCGAGATAACTTTGGCCCATCCAGGAGGTGTGGACGATGGACATAACCGACAGCATCGCTGTATCGGTCTCCGCGCTGGAAGCCCAGCGGAGGAGGCTCAACGTGATCGCGAGTAATCTGGCGAACGCCCATTCGACCCGCACGCCACAGGGCGGTCCCTATCGGCGACGGGACGTGGTGTTTCAGGCCGTGCCGATCGCCGGTCCCTTTCAACGGGCTTTGCGCCAGGCTGCCGGGCCGACTGCCCATGCGCTCGATGGCGTCAAAGTGGCGAGGGTGGTCGTGGACCCGAAGCCGGGCCAGACGATCTATGATCCCAAGCATCCGGATGCAGACGAAAAGGGCTTTGTGCAGCTCCCGAACGTCAACGTCATGGAGGAAATGGTCAACATGATTGGAGCGTCGAGGGCCTACGAAGCCAATGTCCAGGCGATCAATGCGGCCCGGTCCATGTGGAATCGGGCGCTCGACATCGGGAAGTAACCATGAACACGCTCAAGATCGGACCTGCGGCCATACAACCAATCGCTGAGCCAGTTGCGCCGTCAGAGGCGTCGCCTTCTCGAACCGACGGCGGATTTCTCGGATCGTTGAAAGAGGCCATTGCCAAAGCGAATGACATCCAGTTGGAAGCAAGCCGGCAGGTGGATGCGTTGATGACAGGACAGTCGGAGAACATCCATCAGACGATGGTGGCGCTGCAACAGGCCGAGATCTCATTTCAGTTGATGATGCAGATCCGCAACAAACTGGTTTCCGCCTACGAGGAGATCCAGCGGATGCAGGTGTGACTTCGCCGGGGAACGGCGAGCCGCGAATACCCCACAGGCCATGGCCGCGCGCGATCGCGGGGCAAGCTGACACGTTCATCGGCACTCAGTAATCGCCCGCCCATTTCCAGACGGGTGCTGTGGGGCGGCAGTCGTCAATACGGGGTGGTATGTTCCACAAATTGAGGGAATTTTCCATCAGCCAGCGATTCGTCATTCTCCTAGCCCTCGTGGGCCCGGTGGCGGGCCTGATCGCGGTCGCGCTCTGGACGCAGCAGCCTGACATGCAGGTGCTGTTTTCCAACCTGGCGGCGGATGATGCATCCGCCATCGTCGAAAAACTGAAAGAGGCGAAGGTGCCGTACGAAACGACTGCGGGCGGCACCACGATTTTCGTCCCCAGTTCCCAGGTTCATGACCTGCGTCTCCAGTTGGCGGGCCAAGGGTTACCCCGCGGAGGCGGCATCGGATACGAGATCTTCGATCGATCCACGCTCGGCATGTCGGAATTCGTCCAGAAACTGAATTACCGTCGCGCGCTTCAAGGCGAACTGGCACGAACGATTGCGCAGATGCCGGAAGTCGAGCGGGCGAGGGTGCACCTGGCGCTGCCGGAGCGGCGGCTTTTCGCCACCGACCAGGATCGGCCTCGCGCGTCGGTGGTCGTCGCATTGAGAAACGGCCACACGCTGGGCAAAGCCCAGGTCCAAGGCATCGTCCATCTCGTCGCCAGCAGCGTCGAGGGGCTTTTGGCCAAGGACGTGACCGTTGTGGACGGGCACGGCCATCTCTTGTCGGGGCAGACGGCGGTGGATGAAACCGTGCAGCTGACCGGGTCGCAATTGGAGTACCAGCGGACGCTTGAAAAGGAGATCGAAACACGCATTCAAACCATGCTGGAGCGGATTGTCGGCGCGAACAAGGCTGTTGTCCGGGTGTCCAGCGTCCTGGACTTCCGCAAGGTCGAGACGACCGAAGAGCGATTCGATCCGAACGGTCAGGTCGTGCGGAGTGAACAGCGGGGACAGGAGAAGTCCAGCGGTGTTAACGGCGTGACGGGAGGCGTGCCCGGTGTGCAGTCCAACGTCCCGCCCGGGACGGAGTCGGAATCGACCCAAACCAGTTCAACCAGCAGCCAGACAAAGAATGAGACGATCAATTATGAGATTAGCCGAACGGTTTCCCGGATTGTGGAGCCCGTGGGGACGATCAAAAAGCTCTCGGTCGCCGTGCTGGTGGACGGCACCTATGAAACGATCAAGGCGGCCGAGGGAGAGAAGGCGGCGGCGGAACCGGTGCGCAAGTACATTCCGCGCTCGGAAGAGGAGATGAAGCGGATCGAGGAGATCGTCAAGAAGGCGATGGGCTATTCGCCGGAGCGACAGGACCAGGTCGAAGTGGTGAACGTCCAGTTCGGATTTGGACCCGACGAAGGGGCGCCGGCCGGAACCGAAGCGGAAGCCACGCCGGCCGGGACGTGGGCTCCGTATGTCCGCTATGCCGTGAGCGGCGTGCTGTTCCTGTTGATTCTCCTGTTCGTCGTGCGTCCTTTGCTGGCGATGCTGGAGACGACTACCCGGTCGAAGGGACCGGGAGAGACGCCGCCGTTGCCGGCGCCCCTCCGCGAGGTGGAAGCATCCTTGGAGGGAGCCAAGCCTCGGACGCAGATCGTGGATATGGCGCGGAGCAATCCGGAGTCCACGGCGATGGTCGTAAAGCAGTGGTTGAAGAGCAACGCCTGATCGCAACGTGATATGGCGAGGAAGCTGACCGGCGAAGAGAAAGCCGTCATTCTGTTGCGAGCTATCGGCGAGGACGCGGCCGCGCGGGTCATGAAGTGCCTGGAGCCGAAAGAGATCCGCAGGATCGGAGCCTCCATGAAGGAGATGGCCAACATCGCGCGGGACGAAGAAGAGGAAGTAATCGCGGAATTCGAGAAAGCGAGTACCTCTGGGGAGATCGGCTTTGCGGGCAGGGAATACGTCAAAACGGTGCTGACCAAAGCCCTGGGCCCTGAAAAGGCCGCCAGAGTGCTGGAGTCGCTGACATCCGCGAGTTATCCCGGACTGGATATGCTCAAATGGGTCGACTCCAAAACGATCGTCCAACTGGCGAGGGTCGAGCATCCGCAGACCGTCGCCGTCATCCTTGCGTATATGGATCCTGAGCAGGCAAGCCAGGTGCTGGCCGGCTTGCCGGAGGCCATGCGGGTGGACGTGGCGCTGCGCCTGGCCACCATGGAGGAGGTGCGGCCGGAGGTCTTACAGGAGCTGAGCGACGCGTTGCAGGAATCGCTGGCGGCGAACGCGGGTCCAGGCACCATGAGCGTCGGCGGCGCCGAGGTCATCGCCGACATCCTAACCCGGTTGGACAAATCGACCGAAAGCGCGATCATGGCGAAAATCACCGAACGAGACCAGATGTTGGCGGATGGCATCCGTGCGTTGATGTTTGTGTTCGACGATCTGATCAAACTGGACGATCGCAGCATTCAGGAACTACTGAAGGAAATCGGCAAGGACGAATTGCCGGTGGCGCTGCGCGGAGCCAGTCCGGACGTCAAGGAGAGGTTCTTCCGAAACATGTCGAGTCGTGCGGCCGAGATGCTGAAGGAAGATATGGAAGCTCGCGGACCGGTGAAACTGAGCGACGTGGAAAAGGCCCAGCAGAACATCCTGAAGATCTGTCGCAAACTGGAAGAGGAGGGACGCATCGTCGTCGCCGGCTTTGGAGAGGAACTGATCTGAGTGTCCGTCCGTTGCGAGACATCGACTGCCGCGCCAGCGAAGCCGGCGGAAGGCAAACGGCACGCAAGCTGCGAGTCCATTTTGGTTGTGGACGGCGACGCAGGCGCCCGCCATGTCCTCGATGAGCTGCTCAACGGGGAAGGGTATCGCGCCGTGTGTGCGGAGACCGGGGCCGAAGCCATCGCGTGCCTGCAAGCGCAATCCGTTCAGGTGCTCATTACCGATGTCCAATTGCCCGACATGGATGGGATCGCGCTCATTCAGCGGGCGTTCGAGATCGATGCTCGGATCCTCGGGGTCGTGGCGACCGGCCACGGCCGGATCGACCTCGCCGTCGAGGCGATGAAGGCCGGCGCCTCGGACATTCTCACCAAGCCCTTTCAAGCTCAACTCGTGCTCGCGGCCGTCGGACGGTTGGTGGAGCTGCATCGGCTTCGGCAGGAGAATTCTGTGCTCAAGCACGGCATCGTGAAGGCGGGTGCGGTCCGGATCCGGAGTGTGGCATTGGCGGATTTCAGCCGCGGAGATCGAGGGGGCGTTTCAGACGGCTTGACGGAATTCGAGCGCGGCCTAGCTGAAGGCGAGCGGCGGGCCCAGGAGCGGGAAGCCGCCCTTCGCCGGCGCGAGCACGCACTGCTGGCGAACGCGGTTCAGCGCCTGGAAGAAACGATTGCGAACGTTCGGGCGACCGTCGAAGAGGAGGTGTGCGCATTGGCCTTCGCGATCGCCGCGAAGATCGTTCGCCAGGTCGTCGAGGAGAGACGCGACTTGGTTGTGGAACAGGTGCGGGCGGCGTTGGCGCGCGTCAAAGACAGCGGCTCCGTCCGATTGCGCGTGCATCCCAGCGACGCGCCGCTGCTGGAAAGCGCGCGTGAAGCCCTGGCTGGCGTGTTCGACGGACCGGTGACCTTGGTCGTCGAGGCCGATCCGCGCGTCGCGCCCGGCGGGTGTCTGGTCCAGACGCCGACCAGGCTGGTCGATGCCGCGCTGGAGACGCAATTGGCTCGGCTGGGCGAAGCCCTCAGGGACAGACATTGACCATGAAATTCACCGATCTCCTCGAAGGCGTCGATCCGCTCGTGGTGCATGGCCGCGTCGCTCAGGCCGTAGGTGTCGTCATCGAGGGCTACGGTCCAGTGACCTCGATCGGCGAAATCTGTGAGGTGACGCGCGAAGACGGGGAGGGGGCCGTGCTGGCCGAGGTTGTGGGATTTCGAGGGGACCGCGTATTGTTGATGCCGCTCGGGGAGATGCGCGGAATCGGGCCGGACAGCCGGCTGATCATGAAAGGTCGGTCCGCGTCGGTGGGCGTCGGCCCTGAGTTGCTGGGCCGGATTCTCGACGGTCTTGGAGAACCATTAGACGGCGGCCCGGCCATCCGGAGCCACGCCACCTATCCGCTGCATGCCGAGCCGCCCAATCCGTTGACCCGCGCACGGATAACCAGGCCGCTGGATCTCGGGGTGCGCGCCATCAATGCGTTACTGACTTGCGGAGTCGGACAGAAACTGGGAATCTTCGCCGGTTCGGGAGTCGGCAAGAGCGTGCTGCTCGGCATGATCTGCCGCTATACCGTGGCGGACGTGAACGTGATCGCGTTGATCGGCGAACGGGGGCGGGAAGTGAAGGAGTTCCTGGAGCGCGATCTGACTCCCGCCTCCAGACAGCGGTCCGTCGTGATCGTCGCGACGTCGGATCAGCCGCCCCTGGTCCGGATCAGAGGCGCCTTGATGGCGACGTCGATCGCCGAGTATTTCCGCGATGGCGGGAAGCAGGTGCTGCTCGTGATGGATTCGCTCACGCGGTTGGCCTACGGGCAACGCGAGGTGGGCTTGGCCGTCGGCGAGCCGCCGACGACGAAGGGCTACACGCCGTCGGTATTCGCGCTGCTCCCCAAGTTGTTGGAGCGGGTCGGCACCTGCGAAGGGCAGGGCAGCATCACGGGCCTGTACACCGTGCTTGTGGACGGCGACGACTTATCCGATCCCGTCGCGGACACGGTCCGGTCGATTCTCGACGGGCATATCATTCTGTCGCGCGAACTCGCGGCGAGAAACCATTTTCCCGCCATCGATATTTTGCAAAGCACAAGCCGTGTCATGCGGGACATCGTGCCGCCTCAACAGTTCGCGGCCGCCCGGGCCATCGTCGAGTCCGTCGCCACCTACCGCCGGTCCGAAGACCTCATCACGCTGGGCGCCTACAAGCCGGGCGCAAACAAAGCGCTGGACCGGGCGGTCTCGGCTCATGACGCGATCACCTCGTTTCTCCGGCAGGAGATCGGAGAGCCGGCGGACTATACGACGTCGGTTCAAGGGCTTCTGAAACTGGCCGAGGCGGCGCCATGACTATCACGAGGCTCAAGAACTACTGTGCGCAACAAGAACGCGCGCTGCGGATCGAGTTGGAGGCGCTGGAGCAGCAGCTGCAGCAAGCAGAAGCGCGTCGCGTCGTGCTGGAGTCGGAAGTCGGCGCCGTGGCTCACGCCTATGTGCAGAGCGCGAAGTCCGGGGTGACCGCTCGCGAAGCCGTGCAGCAGCACGAGGCTCTGGATGGGCTGGCGCGATTGATTCAACGGGCCAAGAATCGAGCGGCCGCGTTGCGCACCGAATGGGAACGCAAACAACAAGAGGTGCTTGAGGCCGCGCGGGAACGGCGGAAATTGGAAATATTGGAAGAGCGACACGAACGGCAGCGACGGCGCGCCGTCGAACAACAGGAGCAGCGGCTCATGGATGAAGTCGCTGGCCGACGGCGTCCCGCGTGAGAAGAGACACGTGATGCCCGCGAGGATGAACTACCGACGAAACGCCCGCGTCCCTCTCGACCAGGCGGACCGAAAGAAGCTGACGTGCCGGTTCCCTGACCGCCGCCCTCGCCTTGTGGTCGCGGCCGTGTTGCTCGCCAGCGCGCTGTCGCTGTTTTGGGGGCTGCCAAAATGGGATCAGGCACTCTCCGGTGCGGCGCAGGAGACCGTGAACGTGCGCGCGACCGCCGCGTCCGAGAGTCCCAAGATCGAAACAGCCGGGCAACCTGCCTCCGTTGTTCATTCGGCCAATGTCTCGGCTTTGGCGGCACCGAGTCCGGTGCAAGGACCAGCCATCGGCGTCCCGCGCGAGATCATCGAGATGCTCGACCAGCGCAAGCAAGAGCTGGATCGCCGTGAAGAGTCGCTCCGCGTGACGGAAGAACGCTTGCTGGTGATCAAAGCGGAGATCGAGCAGGTCTTGGCCAAATACGAAAAGGCCATGGAAGCCGAGGAGCGCCGACGGAAGGAAATACAGGCGAAACTCACCAAGGCCGAGCAAGAGCGGACGGCCGAACGGCGTGATCTCTATCAGAAACAACTGGCGAAGATGTACGAGAGCATGGAACCCGAAGAGGCGGCCGCTCGTCTCGAGAAACTTCCGGATCGCCAAGCCGTCGAGATCCTGCGCTTGATCAAGGGCAAGACCGCCGGAGCGATTCTCGCCAATGTCAACCCGGCTCGGGCCGCCCACCTCACCACGAGACTCCTGGCCACGCCGTAAGGGATCGTCTTCGGACCACACCCCGGAAGTTTTTACCCACTTGCCTTTCGACCTTTGCCGAGTTCCTTGTGGTGCATCTCACCGAACTCCTTGGTTTTCACAGGCTTGTGAGATGCTGCCCGATGGCATCGCGCTTGTAATGCGATTTGCCGGGCCCGAAGCCTGCGATGGCTTCGCGAGCGCGAGTGATGGAACGTATGGAAACGGGGCTCTTACTTTTTCCGGTTCCGAGCGTGGCGCCCATGGGCGAGTTGGGTCACAACGGATTCGGATCGACTGGCCACGCGGCGGGCAAAGGTGCGGACGAATTCCACGCCGCCTTGCAGGCCGTCCAATCCGAAACCTGCTGCGCCGCCTTGCCATCTCAGGGCGAAACCGAGCAGGCCGCCGATCATTTAGGCGGCACAGGCGCCGAACCGACCTTGGCCGTCACGATCGCCTTGGCCGCTATCAGTCTAGGCGACTCCGGGGAGCGACGCACGCAGGAGGGCACGATGCCCACCGCGGTTTCTTTCGCCGGCGATGAACGACAGACCGATGAAGCCATCTTTTTTGCAACTGCAGTAGTGGGACAGGCGCCGGTGGCTCAAGTGCCGACGGAAGGGACCAGCAATCAGCCGACGAACGACACATCCGGTGATTCGCTGACAACGAGCCTGGCCGGCCTGCAGCCTGCGACTGAAGGCGTCGCAGCTTTTTCGGCACCAACCGGTCATGTGGTCAGGAGCCCAATGGCGAGCAGCGACGGTGACCGACCATCCGTTGATGCTGCGTCTGCGAGGCCGGCTGCTCCGAGCCAGAATCAGAAAACAGGAAATGCGCAACTCACTGCTTTACGACCCGTTCTTTCGCCGTCTTCAGAGCGGTCGAGCGATGAACTGGGCCAACCAGGCGCGGAGCAGCCGACTCGGTCATCCGATCGCCCGGGGTTCGCTCCGGTTCCGGTCGGCGATGACCCACAGACCAGCCCGGCACAGCGCAGAGAGCCGGTCGTGACCCAGGCAAACGCACAAGAAGGTCAGGGTCCTCCGGCGGTCGAGCTACGTCTCGGCGACGAGCAAGTGGCTGCGACGACGGCGACTGATCGCTCAACTCGCCAGGGCAGAGAACAGACAACCGAGAACCCGACAGCGAACGAACAGGAAGCTCGGGAGTTGATCGGCAAGCCGGCGGGTCAGGGAGCCGTTCAGTCGCGCGAGCCGGGCCAGAGCGTTTCAATGGAGAACGGGATGCCTCACATGCCATCCGCGCCAGTCGCGGGTACCGAAATCAAACAGTCGGACGCGGCGCTTCAGGCAGCGCCGACGCAGCCGGACGTTTCAGTTCGATACGTGGAGAACCTCGGAGGAACGGACGGCGCGAAGACGGTGCAGGCCGTACAGGTAGATCTGGATCCAGAGGATCTTGGCCAGGTGCGGGTGCGTGTCGTGCTCGCGGACTCGACGGTACACACACATGTCTTGACCGAGCATGCCGACGTCGGGCAATTCCTACTGAACCGGCGGGATCAGTTGGAGTCGGCACTTCAGGCTTCAGGGTTGGACATGGGGCAGTTCAAAGTTTCTGTCGACCGACAGGCATCGGGCCAGGCGAGCTACGACTGGATCGCGCGAACGTTCGGCGATCCGCCCCGACAGCAACGAGGACAACGGGAACAAGCGCAGCAGGACCACATTATGCGTCGTGGCGCGGAGCCGCGCGTCTTGAGCGTCTTCGCCTAACAGTTTTGAAAGAGGAACCGCCGGATGGTCACAATCGCGGAAACTGCCTCAACGACTTCGTCTCCGTCGCTCACAGGTGCGCTGGGCGCCAGGGAACTGGGACAGGACGATTTTCTCAAGCTGCTCGTGACGCAGTTGAAGAATCAGGACCCGCTCAAGCCGATGGACAACACCGCGTTCGTTGCGGAACTGGCGCAGTTCAGCCAATTGGAGCAGAGCGCCAAGCAGGTGAAGCTTCTGGAGCAAAGTATCGCGGCCCAAAAGGCGAACCTTCCTTATACGCTGCTATCCCTGGTCGGCCGCCAGGTCACCGTGGACGGTGGCGTGGTGCAGTGGGAGTCGGGAGCCGTGCCGCTGAGCTATACCCTGGATCGCGACGCGGCCGACGTGCAAATCACGATTGTGAATATGAACAATCAGCTTGTGCGTACGCTCCAAGGCGGTCCGCAGAGAGCCGGCACGCAAACGGTCAACTGGGATGGGCGCGATCAGAACGGCGCGCCACTTCAGCCGGGCGTCTATCGGGTCTCCGTGACCGCGGTCGACCAGCAAGGCGATCCGGTCGGAACGGTCATGCAGTCTCGGCTGACCGTGACGGGCGTGCGGCTGGAGAACGGGCAACCGATGCTGCTGATCGGCGATCAGGTGCTCGATCCGGGCGCAGTGCTCGAACTGCGATGAGGTCAGGACGAGAACGTATCAAACGAACGTAAGGGGAGGTCATTACCATGGGTATTCTGTCGTCTCTCTTTGCCGGGGTCAGCGGGCTCAACGCCAACGGCACGGCCTTGTCGGTGATCGGGAACAACATCGCCAACCTCAGCACGGTGGGGTTCAAATCCAGCAGAGCCACCTTTGCGGACCTCATCAGCTCGTCGATTTCCGGCGGCTCAGGCGCGATTCAGACCGGCATCGGCGTGGCGCTCACTTCGGTGCAGGGCAACTTTTCGCAAGGGTCGCTGGCCACATCGAGTAACGTGCTCGACCTCGCCATCGACGGGAATGGGTTTTTCATCGTTAAAGACGCGCAAGGCGGCACGTTCTACACCCGCTCCGGGATATTCAGGCTGGACAAGAACAATAACGTCGTCGATCCCAGCGGGTTCAAGCTCCAGGGATTTTTGGCGAACTCCAATAATGTGATCACCGGTACGATAGGGGATATCTCTCTGCCCTCAACGACCGCACCGCCGAACGCCACGACCACGGCGTTTATCGCGGCGAATCTCAATTCCCAGTCATCGGTGATCGCCACGGGCTTTAGCATCAATGATCCGACCGGCTCTTCGAACTTTTCGACGGCCATGACGGTCTATGACTCACTAGGCAACCCTCATCTCTTGACCACCTATTTCACGAAAACTGGTGCGAATACCTGGACCTATAACGTCGTGGCCAGCACCAGCGATATCGTCACGGCAAACTACAATGCCGCCAACATCAACACCTCGTTGGGGATCGTGCGTGTCGGATCGGGCACGCTGACCTTTACGACGGACGGGCGGCTGGATACCGAAAGCGTAGCCAGACGCTATGACGACGGGACGGTCGCTGGGTCGGCCGGGGCGGTACCGGGTCGGCTCCAAATCGATTTTGTCGGAGCGACGCAGGACCAATTGATCACCTATAACTTCGGCTCAAGCGTCACCACGGACAGCGGCACGGGACTGGACGGCACGACGCAGTTCGGGTCACAGTCGGCGTTGGTCCAGCAGACCCAGGATGGCCATGCGGCGGGCTCGTTGCAGGCCTTCTCGGTCGACACCAACGGTGTGATCAACGGCCGGTTTTCCAACGGTCAGTTGCGGGCCCTGGCCCAGGTGGCGCTGGCGCGTTTCCCGGACCCGCTCGGGCTGACCCGGACCGGCAAGAACACCTTTGCGCAATCGGGCAATTCCGGCCAGCCTGTCGTCGGTACACCGGATAGCGCCGGCTTGGGACGGGTCCTTTCCAATTCGCTGGAGCTGTCCAACGTGGATCTCGGCGAAAGCTTCATCGACATGATTGCCGCGCAGCGCGGTTTCCAGGCGAACTCGCGGGTGATCACGACGTCGGACGAAATTCTCCAGGAACTGGTGAACCTGAAGCGCTAAATGCTCCTTCTCTCCGGGCGGCGCCCGCAGCATCGCGCGGGCGCCGTGCAGGAGGTCCTGCTCATAGCTCCCCGTTGCATCCTCTTCCTGCTCGGCAAGATTTTCCCATCAAGCCTGCTCTCCGTCAGTTCGGGCGACGCCTCGCCACGTCAGCTTTCTGACGCCGTCAACGAGCCGGTGCGTCACCCGTCCCGGTGACACAGCGGCCTCGTGCGGCGTCGTAATCGAAGCTCGCAGTTTCTCAAGCCTCTTTCATGCATCGGGCCGCTGAAAGCTTGTCGCTCTGCATGGGCACATGCATTGCACAATGACCGGCCGACACATTCCCATCCTGAGGAGATTCTATGAATAGGGCCCCCTTTACGTTGGTCGACAGTCGAGGTACGAAGGTCCGACTGTCAGGGGTGAGCGATCACCACCAACGAAAGGGGGCAGCAGATGTTGGACGTCGGCTTGGATATCAGTGGCAAGAGCGTGGTGGGCTATGCGGTCAACGAGCGGAAGCGCTGTGTGTATGCCGGCACGGCGGCCGCGACGCGAGCGGGACTCCGGGCGCTGCGGCAACAGGTGGGAGTCGGCGCGAAGCTGGTCGTCGTTGAGGCCGGCAATCAGTTGAAGTGGATTGCCGAAACCTTGAAGCGGATGCCCGAGGTGCAGGTGTATGTGGTGCATCCGAACGACGTGAAATGGATCACCGAGAGTCAGGGCCAGACGGATCGGGTGGATGCGAAGAAGCTCGCGGAACTGGCGCGGGCGGGGATCCTCCCGCGCGCGGGGCCTGTGGTGGAGGGGCGCGTCCGAGAGCTGCGGGAGTTGGTGAGTGCGCGGCAGCAACGGCCGAGCAAGCGCATCGCGCTGATCAATACGATCCGGGGCGACGTGTCCCAAGAAGGGCATCGGTTGCCGGAGAAGTTCTGTGCGGGACCAACCTGGGCCGCGAAGCTGGCGCAGCTGCCGGTGAGTGCGCCGTTGCGGCTGATCATTGAGACGGACATGGCCAGCATCGAGGCGTTGCTGGCGGCGGAGCAGCCGCGCACCGCGCGGGTGGTGGCGATCCAGGACCCCCGCTGTCCGCTGCTCGAGAGCATTCCAGCCATCGGGCCGCTGGGGGCCCGGGTGGTGCTCAGCGCGCTCGATGAGGCCCGTCGGTTTGACGATCAGAAGGCCGTGGCCAACTACGGCGCCTTGGCCCCGACGATTTATCAGAGTGGCGCGGTCCGGCAGCTCGGCCGGATCAATCGCGATGGCCGGAGCGAGGTCCGGCGGGTGCTCTTGCCATGGGCCCAGACGGTGGTGCGGATGAAGAGTGCGGGGGCGAAGCCGCTCCAGCAGTTCTACGCGCGGATCGCCCGGCGCCGGGGGAAGACGAGTGCGGTCGTGGCGCTGGCGCGCCAGCGGCTGACCACGGCCTACGGCGTGTTGAAGTCCGGGCAGCCCTATGATCCGAGGAAGCTGCAGCCCGCCTAAGGCGTCGCGTGCGAGAGACGGTCGGGCCAGGTTGTCTCGCCCTGATGGACAGGCCAGGACAGTGAGCCCGCATGTGCCTTGAGGCACGCACCTCGTTTTGGAGATTGGGCGGCTGTCTTTGAACCGGACGGGTGGGCGATCGAGCCCGCATGGGAGGGTAACGGTCCATCATTTGTCACGGGCCTCGTGTTGGCTGTTGACACAGGCCCTATTCATGGGAGGTGCCTATGGCAGAAGCGGTTGAAGAAAAAATCCTCGCGCCGGGTCCCGCGGGCATTCCCGTCAAACTGGTCATCGTCATCGGCCTTGCGGCCCTGCTGGTGGGCCTCGGCGGCGCGTTTGCGTTTTTGAAGTTGAGCGGCGGCCATTCGGGCGAGGGCGAAAAGACCGGCGCCTCGACGGCCAAGAACGACGAGCACGATGGCGCGGTGGGCAAAGCCTCGACCGCCCTGTCTGAGGCGCCGGGCGCCATCTACGATCTGGAACCGTTCATCGTTAATCTGGCCGATTCGCCGGAGATCCGGTATCTGAAAGTCACGATCAAGCTCGAGCTGAGTCGGACCGATGCCGGAGCGGAGATCGCGGCGCGGTTGCCTCACATCCGCGATTCGATCCTCGTGCTGCTGACGAGCAAAGACTCCACCACCGTCCGCAGCCCTCAGGGAAAATTCCAGCTTCGCGACGAGATCACCCAGCGCGTGAATCATTTACTGCCGCGTCCGGGCGTGCGGGCGGCGTATTTCACGGATTTCGTCGTCCAGTAGCGGGCGCATGCGCGAAGCGGAGACTGCCGCCGATGGACAAGATTCTGTCGCAGGAGGAAGTCGATGCCCTGTTGAGAGGGGTCGTGTCCGGCGAAGTGGATACGACGCCCAAGGAAGAGGACGCGGGCGCTGTCAAGACATACGACTTGGTCAATCAGGAGCGGATCATCCGAGGGCGGATGCCGACGCTCGAGATGATCAACAACCGGTTCAGTCGCCGGCAGTCAATCTCCTGGGGAAGCCTACTTCGGGTGTCCGTGGAGTTCAGTGTCGTCGGGACTCAGATCATGAAGTTCGGCGAGTTCCTCAAGAAAGTACCGCTCCCGTCGTCTCTGAGCGTTTTTCGCATGGATCCGCTGCGCGGCAACGGACTCTACGTCATGGACGCGATGCTCGTTTATTTGATCGTGGATTACTTCTTCGGCGGCAGGGGACAGACATACGTGAAACCGGAGGGGCGCGACTTCACGCCGATTCAGATGCGTGTGATCAAGAAGATTGTGCTGCAGGCGTTCTCCGATCTGGAAAAGGCGTGGCAAGCGCTGATGCCCGTCACGGTCCAACACGTGCGTTCGGAGAGCAATCCGCAATTTGCCATGGTGGTATCGGTGTCCGAGATCGTGGTCGTAGTGACGCTCCAGGTGCTGATCGGCGAAGCGGCCAGGGACTTCTTCGTCGTGTATCCCTATTCGATGCTCGAGCCAATTAAGGAGAAGCTCTATTCGGGGCTCATCTCCGATCATGTGAATCAGGACGGCAGTTGGGCCAGCCGATTCAAAGACAGATTGCAGGAGTGCCCGCTGACCATCACCGCGAGGCTCGGGACGGCGACTGTGCAACTTCGGGACGTCCTGAACTTTGCCCCAGGCGACGTGCTCGTGCTCGACCAACATCCCGGCGATCCGGTGGTGTGTTTCGTTGAAAACATCCCGAAATTTCACGCGGCCCCTGGCGTCTCCAGAGGCAACCAGGCCTGCCGTATCACCGAAGTGCTGTCGTGAGCGGTCCATCCGAGTAAGGAGAAAATCAAAATGACACAGGCCGACACCAATCCGATGACGGGCGGCGCCTCCACGGGAGGCCAGGCGACAGCCCCGCAACCGGCGTCGTTTCCGGCGCTGGACAATACAGGCTCGCCGGCGGCGGCCAAGAACTTGGATTTGATCCTCGACATTCCAGTGCAGGTGACGGTGCAAATCGGCGCCGCGAGAATGGCGATCCGGGACTTGCTGCAATTGGGTCTGGGATCCGTGATCGAATTGAACAAGCTGGCGGGCGAACCGATGGAGGTGCTCGTCAACAATAAGCTAGTCGCCAAGGGCGAGGTGGTCGTCGTGAACGAAAAATTCGGCGTTCGTTTGACAGATGTCGTGAGCGCAGCGGAGCGGATCCACCAATTGACGTAACAACCGGCTGGGGACACGACGCGAAAGCCCAATTCATCTCCAAGTCTGCGGCCGCGAGCCTTTTCCACACAAGGAGCGAAATGGATTTCGGAGAAAACCTCGTACGGACGATTTCGTCGCTGGTGATCGTTCTGGCCCTGATGGCGGTTTTTGCCGCCGTCGCGCGAAGGCTGCTTGGCAGCCGGATTCTCGCGCCGTGCGGCCCACCGTTAATTCAGGTTCTGGGAACGGGATACCTCGGACCACGCAAGACCATCGCGGTCGTAGCCGTCGGCGGGGAGCTCCTGATCGTCGGGACCACGCCGAACGATCTCGTGCCCCTGGGCCGCATTACCGATCCCGAGCAGGTCAAGCGGATTGTCTCCCAGCGTTCGGCCGTCGGCGTGATCGGACAGACCATGCCAGGTCAGCCGGGCGCGATGTCCGCCATGGCCTCGATCAGGGCATGGGTGCGGGCCTCATGTGGCAAGTCGGACAAAGCGCAGGCCGAAGGGACAGACGAGCATGGCCGAGGGTAAGGGTCGCTTTAGAGAATGGATTGCACGGACTTTCCCGCGCCGCGCCGTCGCGGCACTGACTCTCGTGGGTGTCGTGTCGGCGGCGTGTGTCGGTGTTGACCCGGCGCTGGCGCTTGCGGAGGGACCATCGATCACGATCGATCTCGGCAGGGGAATTGGGCCGAAGCACACAGCAGTCGTGATCCAAATCCTGGCGCTGCTGACCGTGTTGTCGCTCGCACCGGCCTTGCTCATCATGGCGACGTCCTTCACACGCATCGTCATTGTGCTGTCCTTCCTGCGACAAGCCTTGGGTACGCAGCAAGTGCCGCCCAATCAGGTGCTGATCAGTTTGGCACTGTTCCTCACGGTCTTCATCATGGCGCCGGTGGGACAGAGGGTTTACGACGATGCCGTGCAACCGCTCATCGCCGAGCAGATCAGCTATGAGGAGGCCTGGACGCGCGGTTTTGAGCCCATTCGGAGGTTCATGCTTCAGCAGGTTCGTGAGAAAGATCTGGAGCTGTTTGTCGAGCTGGCCAAGATGGGGAGACCGGCCTCGCCGGATCAGGTCCCGACTCACCTCGTGATCCCGGCCTTTATGCTCAGTGAGTTGCGCACGGCTTTTCAGATCGGATTTCTTATCTACATTCCCTTTCTCATCGTCGATATGGTCGTGGCCAGCGTCCTGATGTCTATGGGCATGATGCTGCTTCCGCCGATCGTGATTTCGTTGCCCTTCAAGCTGATTTTATTTGTGCTGGCCGACGGCTGGTACCTGGTCGTGGGATCGATGGTCCGAAGTTTTTACTAACACCAATATATGGGAGGCATGAAGCGGACCTCGCGGAGATTTAGACGAACGACGCTTCACAAAAGACGAGCGACGAAGCCATGACTCCGGATCTGGTGACAGAAATCGGAAGACAAGCTCTGGAGACCACGATAGTGGTCTCGGCTCCCATGTTGGGGCTGAGCCTCGTGATTGGCCTGCTGGTCAGCATGTTTCAGGCGATGACTCAGATCAACGAGGCAACGCTGACGTTCGTGCCCAAGATCGTAGCCATCTTTGTGGCGACTCTGTTGTTCCTTCCCTGGATGCTCGGCACCATGATTACGTTCACCACGACCTTGCTCACGAACATTCCGCAGTACGTGCACTGAGACAGCTCAATGACCTCGACCGCGATCCATCTGACAATTCCTGAGTTTCAGACCTTTCTTGTCGTTTTGTTCCGGGTGGGTGGCATCATGGCCGCGCTGCCGATTCTCGGCAGCCGGAACATCCCTGCACACATCAAAATCGCAATAGCGGTCGTCATTGGGCTGGTGCTCGTGCCCAACGTCCATCCGCCCCATGTGCCGGCCGATCCGCTTTTGCTGACCGCAGGCGTTGTCAGCGAATTGGCGATCGGGTTGATGATCGGTTTGGCCGTCCGCCTGCTATTTTCGTCGCTGGAGATCGCCGGCGAGGTAATGGGTGCTCAAATGGGGTTCGGCATCGTGCAGTTGCTGGACCCCTTCTCGTCGCACCAGACGCCGCTGGTGAGCCACTTCCAGGTGATCGTCGCTTCGATGACCTTCCTCTCGCTTAATGCGCACTTTCTGCTCGTGCGCGCCGTGGCGGACAGCTTCGAAATGATTCGCCCGTTCGGGGCCAGCCTCACATCGGATTTGGTTGAAGACGTGCTGCACCTTACGCACGGCATGTTCGTGGTGGCGCTCAAGGTGGCGGCCCCGGTGCTCGCCGCGAGCATTCTGGTGAATGTCATGCTGGGGATTTTGGGACGGGCCGTCGCCCAAATGAACGTGTTCGTATTGAGTTTTCCCGTCACCATCGGTTGCGGACTGCTGGTGATGGGGATCGCGCTGCCGTACGCGCAAGAGTTGTATCAGGCCGAGTTCGGACGACTCCTCGAAGCAATCAACGGGCTGCTGGGGGTACTTGGGCATGGCTGACCACGGTGGAAACCGGACCGAGCAGGCGACCCCAAAACGAAAGGCCGAGGCCAGAAAGAAAGGCCAGGTGGCCGTCAGCCGAGACGTCTCGACAGCCGCGGTCCTCCTCGGCGGGATCGGCATCCTGTATTTCCTGCTCGTCCCGGCGCTCAACAAACTGACTTGGCTCACCCGCGAATGGCTCTCCTCAACAGTCCGTCAAGCTTCCCGCAACCCATTCACCGTGGCCCGCTTCCACGAGATCGTGACGCAGATGGGGCCCGACGCGCTGTTGGTGGTCCTGCCGTTGGTGGTGGGTGTGGCCGTGGTCAGCGTTGGCTCGTCGCTGCTTCAGACCGGATTCCTCTGGCGTCCTGAGGCCGTGCGGTTCGAGCTGGGCCGGCTCAGTCCTTTGAACGGGTTGAAGCGGATGGTGTCGCTTCGGTCGGCCGCCGAACTGATTAAGTCGCTGTTGAAAGTCGCCGCCATCGGCGGCGTCGGCTTTCTCGCCGTGTACAAAGACCTGGGCCTCCTGCCCGAACTGGTGCAGTACGACCTGGAGGGCGCGCTCGCGATCATCGGATGGCTGACGTTCAGAGCCGCCGCTGCAATCACCTTCGCCATGGCCGGTGTCGCCGCTGCGGACTATGTGTACCAGCGCTTCGAGTGGGAACGCAGTCTGCGTATGACCAAACAGGAAGTCAAGGAAGAACAGCGTGATGCGGAGGGTGAGCCGATGATCCGCGCGCGAGTCAGGAGCGTTCAGCGCGAGATGGCCAAGAAGCGGATGCTCGCTGCGGTGCCGAGCGCCGATGTGGTCGTGCGGAACCCGACGCACTATGCGGTGGCCTTGAAGTACGACCAGGCCAAGATGGCGGCTCCGATCGTTGTTGCGAAGGGCGCAGGCTATGTGGCTGAACGGATCGTTCAGGCGGCTCGGGAGCATGGCGTGGCCATCGTTGAAAACGCGTTCGTCGCCCGTACGCTGTACAAGCTCGTCGAGGTCGGCCGCGAAATCCCCGCGGACCTCTATCGCGCGGTTGCCGAGATCCTCGCCTTCGTGTACCGGGCGCGCGGCATCTTGCCGCGAGTGGGGAGTGAGCAGTGAGCATCCATTCCCACCCCATGGCTGACAAGGCGATTGTCAAACACCCGGACCTTCTCATGTCCGTCGGTGTGGTTGGCGTGCTGATGATCATGCTCCTCCCGCTGCCCCGCTTCGTTCTGGACATGCTACTCAGCTTCAACATCACGCTCTCGGTCATCATTCTGCTCGTCGGGATGCAGGTGCGCAAACCGCTCGAGTTCTCCGTTTTCCCGTCCGTTCTCTTGATGGTCACCCTGCTTCGCCTCTCGCTCAACATTGCATCCACGAGACTTATTCTGTTGCACGGCTACGAAGGGGCGGCGGCTGCAGGCGAAGTGATTCGGGCCTTCGGCAATTTCGTGGTCGGGGGTAGCTACACGGTCGGCCTGGTCGTCTTCACGATTTTGGTGATTATCAACTTCGTTGTGGTCACGAAAGGTGCCGGGCGTGTCGCGGAAGTGGCAGCGCGGTTCACCTTGGACGCCATGCCCGGCAAGCAGATGAGCATCGACGCCGATCTCAATGCGGGTCTGATCAACGAGGCAGAAGCCAGGCGGCGACGGCAACAGGTCGCCGAAGAGGCGGATTTTTACGGCGCAATGGACGGCGCCAGCAAGTTCGTCCGCGGCGATGCCATCGCGGCCGTCATCATTATTTTTGTGAACATTATCGGCGGATTGGTCATCGGGGTTCTGCAGCAGGGCATGACGCTGTCGGCGGCTGCGCAGACCTATACGCTGTTGACCGTGGGCGAGGGTCTGGTTGCTCAGGTGCCCGCGCTGATCGTGTCGACCGCTGCGGGCGTCGTCGTGACACGGGCCGCGGCGGATGCCGACTTGGGATTGGAAATCACCAGGCAGGTTTTAATCTCGCCGAAGGCCATCGGCACGGCCGCCGGCATTCTGCTCGCGCTCGGTATGATTCCTGGCCTGCCCCACTTCGCCTTTCTTGCATTGGGCGGCGGTGTGGCTTGGCTGGCCTATGAGCTGTTCCGGCGCGAAAAGGCGGAACGGGAAGCTCCGGCTGCGGCCGCCCTCCCGGGCCAGGCAGAGGATCCCATGCCGCGTGTCACGCCGCCAGACCCGATGGAAATTCAGGTGGGGTACGGTCTGATCAGTCTCGTGGAGGGGAACCGCGCGGGGACGTTGCTGGAACGCATCAAGGCGCTCCGGCGCCAGATCGCCGAAAGCTTGGGATTCGTCATTCCTCCCATCCATATCCGCGACAACCTGCAACTACGTCCGAACGAGTATGCGATCCTGCTCAAAGGCGCGGAACTGGCCAAGGCGGAAGTGTTGCCGTCCCACGTGCTCGCCATCGATCCGGGCACGGTCCAAAAGGGCCTCTTGCAGGGCATTGCGACGAAAGAGCCCGCGTTCGGGCTGCCGGCCTTGTGGATACCGGAGCAGGCGCGCGAGCAGGCTCAATTGGCCGGCTACACGGTCGTGGATGCAAGTGCCGCGATCGCGACCCACTTGTCGGAACTCATCAAACGCCACGCACATGAACTGCTCGGGCGGCAGGAAACCCAGGCGCTACTCGACGAACTGGCCAGGGTCCATCCCAAGTTGGTCGAAGAAGTCGTGCCGTCCATGGTGTCAGTGGGCACTCTGGCGCGGATTTTCGGGAACCTGCTGCGCGAGGGCGTTCCGATCCGCGATCTGCGAACCATTCTAGAGGCCGTAGCTGATCACGCTGGCTCGACAAAGGATCCCGAGGTGTTGACGGAAGCGGCGCGTCACGCGCTGGCACGCACAATCACCCGCCAATACCAGACGCCCGACGGCACGTTGACGGTTGTCAGCCTGGATCCGCGTCTCGATCGCGCACTTGTGGAACAGGCGGCTGCATTTCCGGCGGGCGCCCCTTTTGAGCTCGACCCTGCGATCTCGCAGAAATTGTTGAATGCGTTGAGGCAGGCGGCCGAGCGGATCGCGGCGACCGGGCGGCAGCCGGTCATTTTGTGTTCGTCGGCGATTCGGCGGCATGTGCGGAAACTGACGGAGCGGATCCTGCACTCCGTGCCAGTGTTGGCCATCAACGAGATCGACGGCGTGGCCAAACTCCATGCGATGGAAACCGTGCGGATTGAACTTGAGGGCGTCTAGACAATGAAAATCAAGACTTATCAAGCCTTGACCATGCAGGATGCCATCAGGTCCATCAAGGAAGAGCTGGGACCCGATGCCGTCATCCTCTCCACCAAACAGGTTCGCAAAGGGGGGCACATCTTCGGCTTGTTCAGCCGTTCTGTCATCGAAGTGACGGCGGCGACCGACCGTGATGCAGGCCATGCCTCGACCGCCAAACCCGCGCCAGCGCCCAGTGCTTCGCGCCAAGCGAGTGAAACCAAACCGGCGGCGCAGGAATCGGAGTTCCACAACGCGCTCCGCGGGGCCATGAGATCGGCCTATCGGGACAAAAGCTCGACGATTGGTCCGGCGCAGCGAGACGAGCGGCACTGTGCGGAAAGCAGGGTGGAACAGGAACTGCGAAAGCAGCTCGAGCAGATTAAGGCCGAGCTGCGGAGTCTGCACGCCCAAGTCGGCTCAGCAATGCCGAGACCGGCCGTCGATTCGTCGGAAGATCCGTCCACAGCCGACACGACGCTGTATCGGGAGCTCGTCGCCCAAGGAGTACAGCCGCCCACAGCCTACACATTGCTGAAGGATATTCAGTCCGGTTTACAGCCGGTGGATCGACAATCACCGGCCGCGTTGCGTCATGTCCTCCGCCGCACTGTGACCAAACTCATCAAAGTCGGCGGACCGCTCCTGGGTCCCGGCGACGAGACCAAGACTGTGCTCTTCTTCGGCGCGACCGGCGTCGGCAAGACGACCACGATCGCCAAACTCGCGGCGCACTACCGCGTGGACGAGAAACGATCGGTCTCGCTGATTACGTTGGATACCTACCGCGTGGCCGCCGTCGAGCAGTTGCGGACCTATGCGAATCTCCTAGGCGTACCTCTAGATATCGCGCTCACCAGACAAGAGGTGTTGGAAAGTATCCGCCGCCGGCAGAGTTCGGAACTGATTCTCATCGACACCGGCGGGCGGAGCCCGATGGACGCCGAGGGGTTGGACGAACTGAAAGAGCTCGTGACGACCGGCCGTCCGTTGGAGACGCATCTGGTGCTCTCGGCGACGACGCGCGAACGCGACCTGCTCTCGACGCTCGCCCGGTACGCGGGATTGCCCATCAACCGGTTGCTCTTCACCAAGTTGGATGAGACAACGGGCTTCGGCGGCATTTTCGAGACCATGCTGCAAACGGGGCTTCCGCTCTCCTATTTCAGTACGGGCCAGCGGGTGCCGGAAGATCTGGAAGTGGCCTCGCCGGAGCGGCTGGCAGACCTGCTGCTGGGGCTGCCGTTGAAACCGTTGGGCCACACTCGAACGGAACAGCGCAACGTGGCGGAAACGACGGGTCATCGACCCCGCCGGGCGCAGTGACCGGCGATGGCAGGCGGTGATGAAGGAGGACTCGAATGGATGGGGTGGTGATGGACCGGGGAGCGAGCGGATGCCTGGCGGTTCCGTGCCTTTCGCAGGTGCAGGTGATTACCGTGACCAGCGGGAAAGGAGGGGTCGGCAAGACGAACGTCGTGGTGAATCTCGCGCTCGCGCTGGCGAAGGCCGGCAAGAAGGTTCTGGTGATGGATGCGGACTTGGGACTGGGCAATATCGATGTGCTGCTGGGGCTTGTGCCGCAGTTCACGCTGGAGCATGTGCTTCGAGGGGACAAACGCCTGTCGGATATCCTCCTGACCGGTCCCGGTGGCATCGGCATCCTGCCCGCCAGTTCCGGCATCCCTCAGCTTACGGCCCTGACGCAGGAACAACAGGTCATTCTGCAGGACGAACTCGACCGGCTGGCGCAGTCGGTGGACCTGCTGCTGATCGACACCGGAGCCGGCATCTCGGCCAACGTGACATTTTTCGCGGTGGGAGCGCAGGAGATCATCGTGGTCCTGTCGCCGGAGCCGACTTCGCTGACCGACGCCTACGCCGTCATGAAGGTGTTGTCGACCCGATATCGCGAGCGGCGTTTCCGGGTGCTTGTGAATATGGCCAAGAGTCAGCGCGACGCGGCAGAAGTCTTCCGCAAGTTGGTCATGGCGACTGATCGCTTTCTGAACGTGTCCGTCGACTCTCTCGGGTTCATTCCGGCTGACGACTATGTGCCGATGGCTGTGAGCCAGCAGCGGGCGGTGGTGGACCTCTATCCTCACTCGCCGGCCAGTCGGGAATTTCTACGGCTGGGTAACCTCGTCGCTCAGTGGACGCCGTCGCTGGTGCCCAAGGGCAGCGTGCAGTTTCTGTGGCAGCGGTTAGTGAGGCAGCAGTAATCGGAACAAGAGACCTTTTCACGAAAACAGGTATGCGTGTGGCCAATAAACTTGCGATGCGGAAGCCTCTCGAGCAGGGCGCCATGGGCGAGGAATCCCGCGAACGGATCATCCGCGAGTTCACGCCCATTATCAAAATAATGGCTCATCGGTTGGCTTTCCGGCTTCCAGCATATTTAGATGCAGAAGACCTCGTCTCGGCCGGCATCATCGGCCTGATGGACGCGATCACGAAGTACGATCCGACGCGGGAAGCGAGGTTCAAGACCTACGCGGAGTTTCGCATTCGCGGGGCCATGCTCGATGAGATCCGGTCGATGGATTGGATCCCCAGATCGGTGCACGAACGCATCGGCCTCTTGCAGAAGACAACCACCGATCTCATGCACCGCTTGGGCCGGATGCCGTCCGATGAGGAGCTGGCGAAGGCCCTGGGACTGTCCGTGCCGGAATTCGAAGACTTTTTGACCCGTGCGCAGGGCGCAATGGTGATCAGTCTCGACGATCTGGGTGTCGAGGAATCGGGCGGTCACAAGATCCTCACGATGTTGGCCGACACGCAGCATCCCGATCCCCTCTCGAATATTGTGAACGAGCGGAAGCGTGTACGCCTGGCGAACACCATCAATCAACTGCCGGAGAAGGAACGATTGGTGTTGACGCTCTACTACTACGAAGAACTGACGATGAAAGAGATCGGTCACGTGCTGAATGTCACGGAATCTCGCGTGTGCCAGATTCACACCAAAGCCGTCATGCGTCTGAAAGCACAGCTCAACGCTTCTGAGTAGTCCCACCCTGCACTGCTGCGGAGACAGCCGTCACTGCTCGGAGCGAGCTTATTGCTCTGCAGATGACACTGAGGTCCTGATCGCTCCAGGATGCTGTGGAGAAACGAGGCGCGAGGCCCATAGAGGTCTGAGTCTCTTCCCCCTTGCCCCGAGCCCCGTGCCTCTTGCCCGCACACGGTCGTCAGTATCCGTTGACGTTCATTTCTGCTCGTTCCTTTTGGGGGCCCCCGCAGGCCGGGGAATTCCGAATTATGAAGCTTCAGTTGGCGCATCGTTCATCCGATAAGAGCGGTGGCATCCGCCAAACGCGTGCATGGCGCACGTGTAGATCACGGTATGGTCGCCCAACACCCAGCGGGCCTCGTGCGTGTCGTGATGGTCTTCCTGACCGAGTTGCTCGTCTCCGTCTCGCCTGCGGCCGCCTTCGAGTGGATTCGCCTTCCCGACCCAGCTCCGTATCCGTTCCTTGGGCCGTTGCTTTTCGTGGTGTGTGTGGTCGGGTTCACCTACCTGGCGGTCGAGAGATGGCGGAGGCAACATCTTCGACGGAAACAGGCTCCCGGCAAGCAGAAGGAGATGTATTCGGTCTACGATCCGCTGACCGGCCTGCCGACCCGTCGGCTTTTTCTCTCGCTGCTCGGTCGGGCGCTGACCCGTGCGGAACGGACAGGGCGAACGGTCGCGGTCCTGATCGTGCAATTGGAGCATTTCACAGTCGTCGCGGAAAGCCAAGGGCGGGCCGGCAGCGATATGGTGATCCGGGTGCAGGCTGCACGGCTGAAAAGCGCATTGCGTTCCACGGACACGATCGCCCGGCTGATGCCGGATCAGTTCGGCGTGGTGTTGGAGAACCTCGTCTCCGCGGATGAAATCCTGCCTCTTGCCAGGCGAATGCAAGAGATCGTCGGGTTGCCGTTGACGCTCGAGGGACATGAGCTATTGCTCTCGTGCCGCATGGGGGTCGCGCTCTATCCCAACAACGCAACGGATCGCGATAGGTTGATCGACGTGGCCTTGCGCGCCCTGTCGATCGCCAAGGCCCAAGAGCAGTCGATTCACTTCTCCCTCTCCGAGGTTGAACCGGCATCGGCGTCTACGCCGGTCTCCCTGTCGGCCGTCGACGGGCGCTAATCTTTCGCCAGGCCTCGGGGCTCTGCCGCATCATCGCTCATCGGATCGGGCCGTTCTCGTTCGTCAGGCATCCGTCACGGAGCCGGGCGCGGCGATGGCCCGTGAGCGGTGGACCGGAACCTTTTTCCCTATCGCGGCAAGCCCTGCCTAGCACCGTGAACCGTTCTACGTTTCCCGTCCCCCAATGGCAATGAACGGTCAATGAAAAACGGTGAATGGAATCTGTAAGCCATTGTCAGTTCTCCGTTTACGGTTAGCGGAGAACTGACAACGGTCAACGGAAAACGGTGGCATGCATGTTGCGAGTCCTTTCGGCTGACGCTCACGCCTACTCAGGGAGCCAGACGATGAATCGAGGCATTTATCCCATTCTCTCCGGCGCACTGGCTGAAGAACGGCGCATGCAGCTCCTTGCCAACAACATCGCCAACGTCAACACGGCTGGGTTTAAGCAGGACGAGCAGGCCTTTCAGGCAGTGTTCACCCGGCGCATGAGCGGTCCGGCTCCTCAAGTAGGGCTCACCACCTTCATCGCGAACATGATCACGGCGCGACCGACCGGAGGGTCGGAACGGGTGTTCTCCGCGCCGCACAGGGTGAAGACCGCGTTCGAGTCGGGCCGGGTGCGCATGACCGGCAACCCCTTGGATGTGGCCATCCAAGGTGACGGGTTTTTCGAAATCAAAACGCCGCAGGGTCCGCGGTACACGCGCAACGGAATGTTCTCGCTGGATCACCAGCGACGGTTGGTTACGAATCTTGGTTATCCGGTCATGGGGCTGAAGGGAGAGATCAGGATTCCGCCGGGCACGATCCAGATCACCGGTCAAGGGACGATTCAGGTCGACGGCCGGACGGTTGCCACACTCAAGGTGATGAAATTCCCCGACGACGCTATGCCGGAGAAGGTGGCTGAAGGACTGTTCTTCGGGGAGAAGGCCGAACTGATGAAGAATCCGCAGATCCAGGCCGGCTACATCGAGGAATCAAACGTGAACGCGATCGGAGAGATGGTCAAGATGATTCAAGGGATGAGGGTCTATGAGGCGGCTCAAAAGCTGATTCGGACCTTTGATCGGATCACGGAAGTGGCGATCCAAGATGTCGGACGAGCTGGATAACGCAAGGGTTAGAGGTAAAGGGCCGGGGGCGATGGGCGAAAGAAGAAGGCAGTAAGCGGAGATTTCTCCTAGCCTCGTGCCCGCCGCCGTGCGCCCTTTTTGAGGAGGAAACGATGATTCGCGCCATGTGGACTGCGGCCACCGGGATGACCGCGCAGCAACTGAACGTCGACACCATCGCCCACAATCTGGCGAACGTGAATACCAACTCGTTCAAGCGGAGCCGTGCCGAGTTCGCGGATCTGCTCTACCAGATTCACCGGCTGCCGGGCACCAATGCGTCGAACGTCGGCGTCTTTCCCGTGGGCGTCCAGGTCGGCGCCGGCGTCAGACCCGTTACGGTGGCGAAAGAGTGGATACAGGGCAACATGCGGCAGACCAACAACGAATTGGACCTGGCCATCGACGGCCCGGGCTTTTTTCAGGTGGCCAGGCCGGACGGCACCATCATGTACACTCGCAACGGGTCGTTCAAACGGGATAATGTCGGCAACCTGGTCACGGGCGACGGCGACCTGCTCAACCCGGTCATCACCATTCCGTCCGGCGCCCTCAAAATCGACATCGCTCAGGACGGCACGGTCTCCGTGCTGTTGCCCGGCGTTACCCAAGCGTCGCAGGTCGGGCAGATCCAAATGGTTCGTTTCGACAATCCGTCCGCGTTGATTGCCATGGGGAACAACCTCTTTCTTGACAGTTTCGCATCCGGTCCGCCGATTCAGGGCACTGGCGGCTTCTCAACCGGCTTCGGGGTGATCCAGCAAGGCTTCCTGGAGAGTTCGAACGTCAATTTGGCGGAGGAAATGGTCAACATGATCATCGCCCAGCGCAGTTACGAGATCAATTCCAAGACCATCCAGGCGGCCGATGAAATGATGGCGATCGCCAACAATCTGAGACGATAGAAGGTACGGAGCCGGCAAGATGGCGCAGGCCTTGAGAATCGGGGTTGCCGTCTGGGCGTTCATGGGTCTCGCGCTCGGGTGGGCCGAGGCGGCCCAACGCGGATCCGGAGAGTCGATCCCGGTGAGCGCGAAGAGAAACGGCTTCGTCGTCCAACCGGAACTCATCCGCCAGACGATCGCCCGCCATCTCGAGCGACACTTCGGCGGCAAGGCGCACGAGGTCCGGGTCACGCTGCTCGACCCGCAGGAACCGATCCCTGCGCCGGGAGGCGCGCTCGAATTGGCCGTCCTGCCCGGTGCGCTCCAAGAGGGTCTAGGCCGCCGTCTCTTTCGCGTGCTGATGCGGGCGAACGGCCGGGATGCCGGTACGGTCGAGGCGCTGGCGGACATCGCCGCGTACGCGGATGTCGTGGCGGCGAAACGGCTGATCAAGCCGGATGAGCTAATCGAGGCGGACGATTTGACCCTCACGCGGGTGAAGCTCGTGGATCTCAAGCACAACTTCGCCGTGGACATGAACGACGTCATCGGCAAGAGCGCCGCCATTCCCATTCAGGCGCAAAGCCCGGTACGGCTGTCGGTGCTCAGGAAAGCCTACGTCGTGCGCAGGGGCGATCGGGTCACGATTGAAGCGAAAGGCGGGGGGCTCTACATCCACACCGTGGGCGTCAGCAGGTCTGCGGGTCAACTCGGGCAGTACGTCTCCGTCGCCAATCTCGATTCCGGCCGGGAGATCAAAGCCAAAGTCGTCGCCCCAGGAGTGGTCCGTGTTGACTATTGATCGCGGAGGCCTTCGGGCCGGATCCGGTCTCGCGTGCCTGGCGCTGGCGATCGGCGTCAGCCTCGCCGGATGCCAGTCCACTGAACCGGTCCAATCCAAAGTCGTGGTGGCGCCTTTGCCTCCTCCCAAGACCACGGGCTCGCTGTGGCAGGAAGAAAACGGGCGGGCCTATCTCTATGAGGATTTGCGGGCCATGCGGGTCGGGGACATCCTCACAGTCAAAATCGTCGAGAAGCACAGTGGGTCCAAGACTGCCGATACGAAGGCCGAGCGGGAATCCACCATCGAGAATGGCTTATCGGGAACGGGAATCGGCTATCTCGGCATTCCGGGATTCCGGCTGGGCGCAGAAGCGAAGCGCGGACTCGGCGTTGATGCCGGCGCCAAAAATAAGTTCGGCGGAAAAGGTGCGACGAGCCGGGCGGACACGTTGACCGGCACGATCTCGGCGATGGTGACGGAGGTCCTTCCCAACGGCGATCTTCGCATCGAGGGCAGCCGGGAAGTCACGGTCAACAGCGAAAAGCAGGTCATGAAGATCGCCGGGGTTGTCCGTCGTGTCGATGTGGATACCAAGAACACGGTGCTCTCGACGGCCATTGCGGATGCGAGGATCGAATATTCAGGCTTGGGGGTCGTCGATGACGTGCAACGGCCTGGCTGGTTGGTGAGAATTCTGGACTGGATTTATCCGTTCTAAGGGGAGTGGATCCGCGTGAGAAGGGGGACAGTCCCCACGCGGTGCCTGTCCCCGGTTGGACCGTGCTCATGAGGAGCCAATAGCTTGCCGCTGGCGGTCAGGAGTCGGTAAGAGGGAACCGGGATGAGACGCTTCTCGCCGTTTACCATTCGATCCTCTCAGGTTCGTCGCACTCTGCTATTCGCCATTTGCTATGTGTTGCTAGCCGGAACGGCCGAAGCCGTGCGGATCAAGGATATCGGCACGTTCGAAGGCGTGCGCGAAAACCAGTTGATCGGGTATGGCCTTGTCGTCGGCTTGGATCGCAGCGGCGATCAGGTCATCGGCGGCCAGTTCACGATCCAAGCGATGATGTCGATGCTCAATAAGATGGGGATTAATCTGGTGATCGACCCGATTCAGTTGCTGACGCGGAACATCGCCTCGGTGATGGTGACGGCCAAGCTGCCGCCTTTCGCAAAGCCCGGCATGACCGTCGACGCGGTGGTGTCGTCGATGGCCAATGCCAAGAGCTTACAGGGAGGAACCTTGTTGCTCACCCCATTGAAGGCGGCGAATCAACAGGTGTACGCCGTGGCTCAAGGACCGGTGTCGATCGGCGGATTCCTGGGCGGGGTCGGCGGGGCCGGCGGCGCGACGGTGACCAAGAACCACCAGGCCGCCGGCGTGGTGCCGGGCGGCGCCATCATTGAGAAAGAAGCTGCGGTCAACATCGAACACTGGGATTCTGTGTCGATTTTGCTGCGGCAAGGTGATTTTACGACTGCCATCCGGACAGCGGAAGCAATCGATAACATGTTCGGGCGGGGGACAGCCGTTCCGGTGAATGCCACGCTGGTGAAGTCGTCGATTCCAAACAGTTTTCAAGGTCGGGTCGCCGAGTACATCGCCCAGATCGAGGGCCTCGAGGTGGCAGTGGACGCGCCGGCAAAAGTCGTCGTGAATGAACGGACGGGCACCGTGGTGTTGGGCGAGTACGTACGGCTCTCGACATGCGCCATCTCGCACGGCAATCTCACAATCTCTGTGAAGAGCACGCTCAACGTGTCGCAGCCTCCGGCACCGGTCATCGGGTCCACCGGCGGCCAAACGGTTGTGACGCCAGATGTGCAGGCCGAAGTGAAGGAACAAGAAGCGCGGTTGATGGTGGTGGACGAGACGGTCACGCTCGGGGATGTGGTCAGGGCTCTCAACGCCGTGGGTGTCACGCCACGCGACCTGGTGGCGATTTTATCGGCGTTGAGATCGGCTGGCGCGTTGCAGGCGAATCTCGAAATCATCTGACCCCGACGACCGCGTGGATCACAGGGTCAGGATCATGGCGCTGTTCGGGATGAGGAGGTTGTGAATGGACAGTATCGTGCTGCACGATACGAGCCGAGGCTTGGCCGAGCTGAGCCTGAGCCGCGCGATGGACCGAGCCGGGCACGCCGTTACGGCCAACCCCAAGGATTTACGGAGTCTCAAGGAAGCTGCGCAAGAATTCGAAGGCTATTTCATCGGGCAGTTGATGAAAGCGATGCGGGAAACGGTGCCCACCGGCCTGTTCGAGAACAAAGCTGGGCAAATGTTCTACACATTCTACGATCAGGAGATCGGCCGGTTGGCCGCCCAGGCTGGCGGTCTCGGGTTGGCTGCGATGATCGAGGCCCATTATGCTCATAAGCAGGCGGAATCAGGTGATAAAATAACGCTCAAGTCCGGACCGATTTTTGCCGATATAACAACCGACGGGGCCGAAAGTGCAGGGGGACAGGGGCGCTCTCTGCAGGTTTTGCCCTCCGGAGGGAATAAGGAGTTGAGCGATGCGCATTTCAGGCAACGGCCGGGCAAATGAGCTGGCCAAGGTTCTGCTCGGCGTCCAGGAGACGGAGAAGGTTGCCGGCAAGAAGCAAGGCGACCTTTCTGTCCGCCGCGATCAGGTTGAGATCTCGAAGGAGGCCAAGGAGCTCCAACGGATCAAGACTCTGATCGATCAGCCCGATCTCGTTCGGACCGAACGGGTCGAGCAGATCCGCAAGGCGATCGAGGCCGGCACCTACGACGTGAAGGGCAAGCAGGTCGCGGACGCAATCATTCGGGACGTTCTGACGGACGCCGTTCTCTGATCCGCTCCTCTCTGCTGCAGGACCCCGATCTGAGCAGGCGGCGGCCGGGGACGCACACTGGCTCAGCCGGACCCTGACGCGGGGAGACGTATGCGGGACATACACTCGCTCATCACCCACCTGATCGATATCCTCCGCCGTGAAGAGATCCAATGCGATCGGCTGGAAGCGACGGTTCAGCAAGAGCGGATCGCCGTCCGCCGTCTGGCGATTCAACAATTCGCCGAGATCAACGAAACCAGGGTGAACATTCTCCAGACTCTTCAGGCCTTGGAAGAGGAGCGCTCAGCCGTGATGGGGCGTCTCGCGGATGACTTGAAGCTCGACCGGGAGAAGATGAGCCTGTCGGTCGTGCTCTCGCGCGTGAAGACGCCGGACGCCCGATTGCTCGACCAGCGACTCGAGAATTTCGCCGCCACGATCCGTCGAGTTCGCCGTGAGATCGCTTTGAACGCCATGATGATCGCCGACTTCCAAAATTTCTTGTATCGCGGACTCAGGGTCTGGCAGGACGCCATGGGCGGGGACGGGCTCTATTCGGCTTCAGGCCGGGTCCAAACGGCTGGCGCCGCCGCGGCGATGGTCATGCAGAAAGGTTGAAGGGATGGGACTCACGGGACTGTTCGACATCGCGAAGACCGCATTGACCGTCGCACAACAAGGGTTGACGGTGACCGGTCACAATGTCGCCAACGTCAATACACCGGGCTATTCCAGACAGGAAGTGATGCTGAGTGAAAACCAGCCCGTGAATCTTCGTCCAGGACAGATCGGCACAGGCGTTCGGGTGACGCAGATCCGCCGGGCAGTCGATACCTTCATCAACCGCGAACTGACACACTCCTACGAAAGTATCGGACGCCTCACGGTGACGCGTGACGAATTGTTCAGGCTCCAGAGCTTGTTCGGGGACTCCAACGATCAGGGACTCTCGGCCCTGTTCGACGAATTTTTCAAGGCGCTGTCGGATGTCTCGACTGCGCCGGGCCAATCGACTCCGAGGTCTGTGCTGCTGGCCAAGGCCGGCACGCTCGCCGCAGGTTTGAACGAAACGGCCTCCTATTTGAGCGAATCTCGCCTGGCGTTGAACGCCCAAGTCAAACAGACCATCACGGAAATCAATAGCCTCGCCGACCAGATCGCGGAGCTGAACGGGAAGATCGTGTCGGCCGAAGTGACCGGGCAAAATGCCAACGACCTGCGGGACCAACGGGACCAGGCGCTGAACGACCTCGCTCAACGGATTGATATCGCCGCGATCGAAACCCCGACCGGGGCGGTGTCGGTCTTTATCGGACGAGGCCTGTCGCTTGTCGAGGATGCGACCACCCGCAGTCTCACGGGTGTCGAAAACTTGGACAACAACGGTTTGGTGGAGGTCGGCTACAACATCGGGGGGACGAAGGCCCTCGTCATCACGTCGCAGATCTCGGACGGGAAGCTCAAGGGACTGTTGGACGTGCGCGATGTCACGATCCCGCAGTTGCAGCGTAGCTTCGACACGTTGGCCGCCTCGCTCGCGAACGAAGTTAATCAACTGCACCGTCAAGGATACGGCTTGGACGGATCCACCGGGTTGGACTTCTTTGTGCCGCTCTCGGTGACCACGGCGAGCAAGAGCGCGAACACGGGCACCGGGGTGATTGGAAGCGGAGCCATTACGGCCAACAGCCTGCTCGCCTTCCACGACTACGAGATCCGGTTCTCATCGGCGAGCGCTTATTCGATCATCGATGTGACGACCGGCGTCCCTATCAAGGGAAACTACACCGGAACGGCCATTGCCGCGCCGACCCCGGAGACGCCGATCCTGATCGTCACGGGCACGAACGACACCTTGACGCTCACGGTGGACGGGGTCGCCTCGGGCACGGTCACGTTGACCGGCGCGGCGCCTCCCGGACAGCCTTACACTAGCGGAGCCGCCCTAGCTTCTGAGCTGCAGAGCAAGATCAACGCGGATGCCACGCTAGCCGCTGCGGGAAAGAGCGTCACCGTCACCTTTGACGTGATGACCCGCCGGTTCGTTATCACCTCGAACTCAGCGGCGTCCACTTCGGCGGTGGCGGTCACTGGCGGTACTGCGCGCGCGTCGCTGGGTCTGCTCAGCGGAACGAGCACGGCTGCTTCGGGGACGTATAGCGGTCCACAGAGCTTCAACGTGGATGGCATCAGCGTGACCCTGAGCGGCGCGCCGGCGGTCAATGACGTGTTCGCGTTCAACTCGCGGACGGATGCGGCGAAGAATCTTTCCGTGGCTATTACCAGCGGCCAACAAGTTGCGGCTTCGTCCACACTGGCGGGGATTCCCGGGAACAATGCGACCGTGCTGGCGTTGATCGCTCTACAAAACACTGCCTTGGCGAGTCTGGGCAACCTGACGTTCAACGACGCCTACCGGCAAGCGGCGACCGGTCTTGGGGTCTCGGCCCAGGCGGCGGACCGGGAATCCCAAGCCCGCCAATTCATCCAAGAACAACTGCAGACGTTCCGGGCGCAGGTTTCCGGAGTCTCGATCGACGAGGAGCTGGTCAACATGATGAAGTACCAACGGGCCTTTGAGGCGGCGTCTCGCATGATCGTCATCGCAGACGAGATGATGCAGACGCTGCTCGGTCTGAAACGCTAAGAAGACAGAACGGCATGATGCGCGTCACGGAACAACAGATTTTCTCGGTCCTGACGAACAACCTCCAACGGGCGCGGGTGCGACTCCTGAACACGCAAGAGCAGATCTCCACGGGCAAGCGGATCTCCCGCCCCTCCGATGATCCTGGAGCCTTCAACACCATTGTGTTCGACAAATCATCGCTGGCGCAGATCGACCGGCTCCTGCGGAACATCCAATTTGCGACGGCCCGAGTGGATCTGACGGACAAGGCCATGACCCATACGGCAACGATTTTGGCGCGCGCGCAGGAGCTCGCTATCCGTTTGCGAAGCGACACGAACGGAGCCTCCGAACGAGCGATCGGCGCGCGAGAAATCCGCCAGATCGTCCAGGAGTTAAAACAGATCGCTAATACGGAACTTAACGGCGAGGCAATCTTTACCGGAACCAGCGCACACGGGCGAGCTACCGGCGTCGCGATCAACGTACCGGTGACGCTGACCAACGGCGTGAACGACACGCTGCAAGTATCGGTGGACGGCATTTCGTCCGGTTCGGTCGATTTGACCTCCGGAACGGAAGCCTTGAGCGGTTCAGCGCTGGCCGCACGGCTGCAAAGCCGCATCAATGCGGACTCCGCCCTCAGCGCAGCGGAGAAAAGCGTCGCGGTCACGTTCCAATCAGGGCGGCTGGTGATCGCCTCAAACGGGTATGGAGAAGTTTCGTCGGTTCGAGTCATCGGTGGAAGCGCGCTCGCGTCCCTCGGATTCAACGGCGGGAGTACCACGACCGGCGCTAATCCGTTTCAGGTCACGGCGACCACGGAGGCGGCCGGTACGAACACCGGGGGCGGCTTGATCGCGCAGGGACGGGTCACGGACCAAAGCCTGGTGACGTTCGACAACTACATCATCCGGTTCAGCTCGCCGACCGCCTTCGATGTCTACAACGTGTCCTCGCCTGTTACAGTCGCCGCCAATGGGGCCAACACGGGAGGGGCAGTCCTAACGGACGCAGGGGTTGTTGAGCCGACCAAGGTGACCTTGGACGCTTATGAGATCCGGTTCACCTCCTCGACGCAGTTCGACATCGTGAACACGACGACCGGGGCTACCGTGTCCGCCGGCAACAGCTATGTATCCGGCGGGGCGATCGACTTCGACGGACTTCGGGTCGTCTTGAGCAACGGTACCAAGGGTTCTCCCCAAAGCGGAGACCGCTTCGCGGTCACGCTGAATGCTCGCGCCGTCTTGACCAATCAGGCCTATGGCTCCGGCAACGCGGTGAGCTTCGACGGCATCCAGGTCTCCATCGCCAATGGCGTATCGGGTCCTGCTGCGGGAGACCGGTTCAGCATCGTAGCCGGGGTGCAGTACCAGGGAGACGATAGGCTTCAGAACGTCGAGATCGGAGACAACCAGACGCTCAAAAGCAACGTGCCGGGGAGCCAGGTATTCAGCGGTCCGACGGCGGACCTTTTCGCCGTGATGGTCAATCTCTACGGGGCTCTCAACGGAAACTACCGGGGAGGGATTTCCCAGGCTCTGGCCGACGTGAACAAGGCATTGACCCAGATCGGTTCGGTCCAGGGTGAAGTTGGGGCACTCGCGAATCGTCTGGAAACGACGTCCTTGCGTCTGGACGAAGCCAAGGGCTTCGTCACCGAGACGCTGTCGCGGAACGAAGATGTGGATCTGGTGAAGGCGATCTCGGACTTGACGCTGCAACAATATGCGCTGGAGGCGGCCAGTCGAGCCCTGACGCGGATTTTCGACAACACCCTGCTGAGATTTCTACGCTAAGCGGTGAGAGGCTAGGGGTGAGAGCCAACATGTTGGTACTGACGAGAAAAAAGGGCGAAGGCGTGACCGTCGGCCCCGACATACGGATTGTCGTGCTTGGCGTGAAGGGAGGGCAGGTCCGGCTGGGCATCGAGGCCCCGGTGAACGTGGAGGTCCACCGCGACGAGATCTACACCAGAATTCAGGAAGAGAACAAGATCGCCGCCGCGACCAAGGTCGTTCCCCTGGACGCCTTTAAGAACTTCATTCCCGGACTCGTCCGGCGTGGCTGTTGAGGATCGTCTATGAGAATCGCCTCCACCCGCTTCGGCCCGCTTGATATCCACGACGAAAAGGTTCTGACGTTTCCCTCGGGCATCCTCGGGTTTTCGGATTGGACCAAGTATGTGCTTCTGGACCATGACACGGACGTGGCGTTCAAGTGGCTGCAATGCGCGGAGGAAGGAAGCTTGGCCTTTGTGATTATGGACCCGGCCCTGTTTAAGCCGGACTATCAGGTGGAGATCCCGGACGAAGCGTTAGCCGAAGTGAAAGGCCGGGATGCGGATGATCTGGCGCTCATGACTATCCTAACCATTCCTTCCGAAGATCCCGCTCGGATCACCGCCAATTTACGAGGGCCGATTCTGATGAACTGGCGCACCAAGCTGTGTAAGCAACTTGTTCTGGACGAACGCTATCCGACCCGCTATCCGCTTTTCTCCGGGGACCAGCTGCAGCCATCACGGTCCGCGCAGCCGCAAGCCGCCTGCCAGTCGTAGCCCAAGTCCGGTTCTGATAGCTCAAGATCGTTCTTCTGGCGAACGCAGAGGCTTGCCGCCATCCAGACGGTTTCGCAGCGCTTGAGCCAGGCGAGTCACTTCACGCTCAAGGTTCATGCATGCGCTCTTGGCTTCCTCCATCAGGCCAAGCCGACAGAGGGCTTCCACGTTTCCGGCGGCGTGAGCCAGGTCCCGTGCGCACAGATTGGCGGCTGTTCCTTTGAGAGTATGCACGGCTCGTTCCAGCGCGAGGCAATCTTGCGCGGCCACGGCCTTGCAGGTATCGTCCAGCATCGCCGGGTAGCGCGTCAAAAAGAGGGAGATCAGTTCATCTTGCAAATGAATGTCGCCGCCGACATTCGCAAGCATGGTGTCCGGGTCGAAGACGGTGGGCGGGAGTGCCACAGGGTCTGGGCCCGACGCCGACTCGTCGGTCACTGCGGTGGGGACGGTGAGCGGTGCCGTCCCTTCCCCTGGCTGAGCCGGCGAAGGAGCAATCCAGCGGTCCAACGCTGCGCGAAGGTCTTCGGTCTTAATCGGTTTCGCTAGGTAGTCGTCCATGCCGGCGGCCAAGCAGCGTTCTCGATCGCCCTGCATCGCGTTGGCTGTCATGGCGATGATCGGAACTCGTGAGGGGTGAGGCATAAAGGGTGAGGCGTGGAAGGAAGAATTTGTCGCCTCACGTTTCCGAATCAGGCGCGTGGCTTCAAGCCCGTCCATCTCCGGCATCTGGATGTCCATGAGGACAGCTGCATAGGTGGCGCGCTCGAGCGCCTTCACCACCTCGGCCCCGTTCACGACGACATCAACCTGATATCCTAGCTTCTCCAATATCCTGACCGTGACCGTCTGATTCACGATGTTGTCCTCGGCTACCAAAATTCTTGTCCTGGTTCGGCCGACAGCCAGCGCATGACCTGTGATGAACGGCTGGCCGGACAGCTCAGGGCGACGCTGACCGGGTTCTTTCGCCGTCTGGACACTTACCAGACCAAGCACCGTCCGAAGACAATCGTGCAGCTGATCCTTCCGGACCGGCTTGGTCAGATAGGCGACGGCGCCGGCATCGCGCGCCTCCTGCGCATGCCCACGCTGGACCCATGACGTGAGCATCACCAACGGCAGCGCTGCAGTGGCCGGATCGGCCTTGAGCGTGCGCGCCAACTGGAGACCGTCCTGGCCGGGCATACCTATGTCCAGAATGGCCAGGTCATAGGACCTTTTGCGCGCCGCCGCGCGCCGTACCAGTTCAAGCGCCTGAGCGGCGCTGTCTGCCCGGTCATCCACCATACCCCAGGAAGACACTAAATGATGCAGAATCGTCCGGTTGGATTCGTTATCGTCTACGATCAAGATCCGGCGACCGCGTAATTCCATCGCCGCCAACGAGGCCGGCTGGACGGTGGCTTGTTGGGCCAATCTGACCGTAAACCAAAACGTGCTCCCTCGGCCCGAGATGCTATGGACGCCTATGCGGCCCCCCATCAGTTCGACCAGCTTTTTACAGATTGACAAACCGAGTCCGGTTCCCCCGTAGCGTCGTGTCGTGGAACTATCGGCCTGCGTGAAGGGTTCAAATAAACGCGCTTGCGCATCCGGGTCTATGCCGATACCGGTGTCCGATACGGAAATATGCAGCAGTACCTCGCCTGACGAAAGGGCGGGAGCGCCGGCAAGATCTTCGTGTGGCGCGGGTTTTACTTTCAGCACGACTTCCCCCTGGTCTGTGAACTTCACGGCGTTGCCGACCAGGTTGGTGAGTACCTGTCGGAGACGGCCGGGATCGCCTCGTAAGGCCGTGGGCACGTCCGCGTGAACCAGCCCTGTGATCTCCAGCCCTTTCGTTTGGGCCGGTTCAGCGAATTGCATCAATACATCCTCGACCATCGCTCGCAGATCGAAATCGATGTGCTCGAGTTCCAGTTTCCCCGCTTCGATCTTGCTGCAATCGAGAATGTCGTTAATGATGGCGAGCAGTGCCTTCCCGCATTGCCGGATGGTCTCCGTGAACGACCGTTGCTCCTGCGTCAGCTTCGTGTCGAGCAACAACTCGGTCATGCCGATCACGCCGTTCATGGGCGTGCGTAGCTCATGGCTGATAGTGGCCAGGAAATCGGTCTTGGCCTTGGATGCATGTTGCGCTTGGGAGAGGGCGGCATCAAGCTCGCGGTTGGCGACTCGCAAGTCCTCGGCCGATCGCCGCAACTCCCGCTCTGCCGCTTTAACGATCGTCATGTCGATCGCATAGCCGCGTACGGATTGGGTCGCTGCGACCGGGCAGAAGGTCCAGGAGTAGGAAGCGGTTCCGACATCGACATCCTGGCTGTGAATGGGAGTGCCAGACTTTAAGCAGCGACTGACAAGGCCGCTCATCCCGGACGGAAACACCGCTGGGAACCCCGCCTCGTTGTATCCGAAACGCTCCAATAGGGTCGTCATCATGGGATTCGCGTAGTAGAGATTCGCATCGGCGTCCAGCTCGACAACCGGGTAGGGGCTTTCCTCGGCGATGGCGGCGAGGCGGTCGCGGTCACGCTGCAGCTCGAGTTGGGGTGTCAGGTCTCGAAAACTAAAGACCGTCACGCCAAGCGAATCCTTGAGCGGCCTGCACGTCCATTCGAGGGTGACCTCTCGGCCGTCGCGGCGTCGGATCACCGCTTCCCCGCCGGAGCTTGTCTGCTGCTGCCGAATCGCGCCGACGATGGCCTGCTGTCCGTTCGTGTGGTTGTTCGCGTCGCCGGACCAACCCAGGACTTCGCCCAGGCATTTTCGTCTGAGCGAAGCCTCGCTCCATCCCAGTAAACGTACCGCCTCCGCGTTCGCGGCGAGGATGTGTCCGTCGTGATCCAAGAGGCACACTCCGACCGGCAGGGCGTCCAAAACGGCCCGGTCCACCGTTTTCTCGTCGATCGCAGAGTCGGCGTTCACCGACCGTCTCATGCGCGCCGGATTCATCATGTCTGTTGGCCGTTGAGACAGAGTTGCAGATATGCCGCGATGTCGATACGCTCATGAGCCGGGTCCAAACATTGCACAATCGATCGCGGCGGAGCGGAAGCATCCTGCTCGGACAAATCCACGAACAGCGGCTCCTGAGACAATTGCTGGTGAGCGTCCGAAATTAGGGCAAGAACGGGCTTCAACCGTTGCAACGGATTGACGGCGACGACGACGCCCCGTTCCCCGGTATTCAGTTGCACCAGGCTGCCGATCGGATAGACGCCGAGAGCCTTGATGGCCACTTCGACGATCTCCATTTCGAACTGCCCCTTTTGTCCCAGGACAAACAGTTGTCTGATCGCTTCGTGTGGGATCAAAGGCGTCTGACTGCCTCGGGGGTTGACGAGACCGTCGTAGGTGTCCACTAGCCCCACGAGTTGGCTGAGAGGGGAAATCGCTGGGCCGGCGAGACCTGCCGGAAAACCCGAGCCATCACGCCGCTCGTGATGTTCCCTCACCACGCGGGCAATGTTGTCGCGCACATCTTTGCTCCCAGCTAGCATAGCCACGCCGAGGCGCGGATGCTCTTGCATGAGTCGACGTTCCTGTTCCGTGCAACTGTGCGCCCTACGGTACAGATTGCGCGGAAGCCGAAGATAGCCGATGTCGTGCAGGAGGGCGCCGGTGCCCACAGCCTCTCGGTCCTCGCCCGTAAGTCCGAATTCAGTGCCGAAAATCAGGGAGAGCACGCAGGTGTCGACGGCATGAACTGCAAGGCTCCGGTCGTATCGTTGCATTTGCCCGAGGAAGAGCTGGGTCAGCACCGACGTGCGGTCGTCGAGGATGCGGTCGAGCATAGTCGAGACGAGGTCCTTGAGCGGGGTGATGGCCGGCTCGCGATCCATCGTGGCGTCATCAAGGAAGCACTCCATCACGGAGTGGGCCTCGGCGTACATTTTGCGGGCGGCGAGCAGCTTGCCGGTCCCGGGCAAGAGACCAGGCCTATCCGACGGTACTCGCGTGTCCGGGTTGGTGGCTGGCGTCTCTGCGGATTGCGGCAACGAGGCTGGAGCGCTACCGGCTGATTTATCGATATCCGCTCCCTTGCCAAGATCGATCGTGACTTCACGGATGCCGTGCCGTTTGAGGAGATCGATCTCCTCCGGCCGCCTGATGAGCCGCTTGTGGAAGAGAAGGGGGGTCTTGATCCATGGTCGGTCCAGTTCGACGAGGAACATGCCGGGCTTCAACTGGTCGACGGCGATGCGCTTGCGCGTTCCCATAGCTCTCACGGCTGCGCTGCCTTAATGGTTGAAAACGGGAAAAGCGGATCTCCGACGCTCGTCCAGGACGAAGGGTGTCACCCGGCGCACGGGGACGGGTTTCTTATCGGCTGAAATAATCCCGAACTTGATAGCGTTGGAACCTCGCCTACCGCTGGCATAGGCGCAGTAACATCGGCGCCTTCCGGAAAAAAAGATCGGGGTGTTCTGTTGAATGTCTTCCGATGCCTCAAGATTTTTCCCGTTACTGCCGATGGAGCCTGCAGGGCGGGGTCCGTCCTGGGCCAATGAGCGCGTCTGCGTTCCTGGAATATCCAGCGATCTTGGTTTCTTGATGGGGCCTCCATATGCGCAAACGTATTCCAGTCGAACAGCTCACCGTCGGGATGCGCATTGTCAGGTTGGATCGGTCGTGGTTGGAGACGCCGTTTCTTAGCCATCGGATGCGCGTGACGGACAAGACCGAGATCGAGGCGCTCAAAGCCAACGGAATCCGGTTCGTCGATGTGGAGATCGAAGACAGCCATGAAGCGGCGGTTGTCGATCGACCAGAGGAGGCGATGCCATCGGGTCCGCAGGAAACAGCCGCTGCTCTAGGGGTCGCTCAGCCTGAAGTGCCAGAACCGCCTCCAGCGACCTCCTTCGAAGAGGAGCTTCCCGCCGCGCGGCAGGTGTACCGCGCGGCCAAGCACATCATCGAAGGCGCCATGCACGACGTCCGCATGGGGCGCGAAATCAACGTGGACGCGGTCAACCACGTGGTGTCGGAAATGGCGGACAGTGTGCTAAGAAATCCGGACGCGCTGACGAGCCTCTCGCGGCTCAAGAAATTCGACGAATATACCTTTTACCACTCCGTCAATACCTCAGTCCTGGCGCTTGCACTGGGTCGTCGACTCGGTTGCAACCAGATTGCACTCCACCGGTTAGGTGTGGGTGCCCTCCTTCACGACATTGGGAAGACCAAAATCCCCCTCGAGATTCTGAACAAACCCGGAAAGTTCGAACCGCACGAATTCGAGCTCATGAAGCAGCACGTCATGCGGGGCGTGGAGATCCTGTCTTCCACCACCGGATTGGACGACACTTGTCTCCGGCCGGCGCTGGAACACCACGAGCGGGTGGACGGCACCGGTTACCCCTATCGGCGAAAAAAAGAGGACTTAAGCCAGTTCGGTATGATTGCGGCCGTGGTGGACATCTACGACGCGATCACGAGTGATAGGTGCTACCACAAGGCGAAGCCGCCGCACGAGGCGCTTCAGTTTCTCTACATGCTGGGCCAGTGCAGCCATCTCCACAGCGAGCTGGTCCAACGGTTCATCCAAGTGGTCGGGGTTTACCCCGTCGGTTCCTGTGTTGTGCTGAACACCGGTGAGATCGCGGTCGTGAGCAAAATCAATCATCACGAACCGCTCAAGCCGATTGTCCTGGTGCTCAGAGACGGATCTGGGAGCGCGCTGCACAAGCCGGAGTCCCTCGATCTGGCCACCCAGGTGTGCAAGCCGGTGCGTGCGATCGAGACAGTGCTCGATCCCACAGTCGCTGGCTTGAATCCGAACGACGTGCTTGATGGAGGTCGCTCATGAATGGCCGGGAATCGGACGATCTCACGGCGCCGTCTTTTCTGGAGGTCGGATCGGCGTTGCAACTGAACCTGCGGGCTGAGGGACACAATGTTCAGTGCGGCTCGACGCTGCTGGGATGGAAGGAAGGCGCCTGGCTCATTTGTGAATGGCCTTTCCAGCTTGGGGAAGCAGTGGCCTGCGAGCCGAGCGCACCGTGCGTCGTGCGATATTTCTTGGCCGGCAAGTTGATCGGCTTTCGCAGCGAAGTCCGCACCGCGACTCGCACGCCGGTGCCGCTCTTGTTCCTGGCCTATCCGAAGCAGGTCGAGCAGGTGCTGGTGAGAAAGCACCTGCGGGTGCCAAGCCATGAGCCGTTGCTACTTCTGCGAGTCGACGGTGACACGCAGGGTCATCATGCCCCGTCAGGTCCTTTGCTCGGCGGCATCTTGCGGGATCTGAGCATCTCCGGTTGCCGCGCCGCGCTCGTTCCGCCGTTGCAGAATCTGTATCCGGACACCGCAGTACGCTTGGAGTTCGCGTTGCCAGGCATCGGACATGTGAGCAATCTGGCCGGAATCGTCAAAAACGTGTCGGAACAACCGGACTGCTGTGTCGTGGGCATCGAGTTTCGCTTCAATCAGATGGAATACATCGAATACCGGGGATGGGGAGGGACAGTGCAGAAGGCCATCGAGCTTTTCGTTTTTCAGAAGCAACCAACGGAGAAACTGTGACGACGAACGACGACATGTTGCAGTAGCCTAGCGGTTCGGCAGTTCTTGCCGGGATGATGAGGCGATGGGTCCGCCGTATACGAGGTTTTGCAAGTTGTGTTGTACACAGTACTTCGGAGCGGACGTGCGGGTATGTATCGTGATCGGTCACTGAGGACCGTTTGTGTCTGTGCAGGGCAAGGCAGAACGGATATACCGATCGCAGCCAACGTGAACCTGGGACATGACGTGCTCATCCATCATCCTGCGCTCGTTAATCTGTACGGATGTCGGATCGACGATGAAACCAAGACGGCAATGGGGAACGCCTACCCGGCGAATTCCTCCAGCATCTCCCGCACAATCGGCTCGTGCCCGCGCCCCACGCGGCACCTAGCGCCGAGACATAGAGGGTCAATTCCCGTAAAAGGTTGCGATGAATGTCCAATTGTTCGCAACGCAACCGCAATTCCTCCAGCATGGCCTCGAAGCGGTGGTTCATACGAGCGCGGGCCCCGTTCATCGGCTACTTGGCGGCATCGGATCCGAGCCACGAGTGGGAGTCAACGGGCCTTCCAAACCGGACTGTGGGGACTGTGGAGCAAGTTCCAGCGAACCTGCTCGTTGCGAAGGAGGCACACTCATCTCCCGCCCGTCAACCCGTTGACAGACTGGGAGCATCCGGAACCTCAGGCGGTCCAGGCTCATCCCACCTGTTTCTGGCTATTCTTGCCGGATCGGCATCGATGCTCCGGCAGAGATTGCCGAGGCGAGCCAAGAGAAAGGTATGATTTCTGAAAAATTCCTCATTGATTGGCCGCCTTTTCAGGCAACCACGGTTTGGCACACATCTTGGTAGTCCACGGAGAGGGTTCAGGACCTGGTAAGAAATCGGATCAGTAGGGGACTGTCTCTCATGACGCCACCAAGTCAGGTTCCAGAAGCGGTTCGTGCACTACCGTGGCGACTGGTTGAGGATCCGATCGCTGACTCTGAAAGGTAGCATGTCGAGTTGGCTCCTCTCTGACTCTGGTCCTGGATACTGGGGGCGATTCTACCTATGCAACCATCATCAAGCGTGACGGCACCAGCCATTCGGTGGCATCTGGCTGAAGATACGATTGATCGGCACGACGTGAACCGGCTGGTTGCGTGGTTACAGACCTATCCACGTCTGACACAAGGGGCGATCACCCGTGAATTCGAGACACGTTGGAGCCAGTGGCTGGGAATCCCCTATTCGGTGTTCTGCAATTCAGGATCGTCCGCCAACCTGCTCATGTATTACGCGCTGCTTGTGAGCGGCCGACTAAGAAACACCACGGTCATTGTTCCCAGTGTGGGGTGGGCGACGTCGATCGCGCCCGCGATTCAGTTCGGTTTTCAGCCGGTCATGTGTGAGGCCGATCCGGACACCTTCGGGCTGGAGTTGAACCACCTGGAAGATCTCTTACGGCGGACGGGAGCAGCCACGGTGTTGTTGGTCCAGGTTTTGGGCGTCCCTCACAAGATGGACGAGTTGCTTGATCTCAAATCTCGGTACGGCTTCATTCTTCTCGAAGACGCCTGTGCTGCGATCGGCGCAGAGTACCATGGCAGACGGGTTGGAACATTCGGTGATCTGGCCAGTTTCTCTTTTTATTTCGGGCACCAAATGTCCACGATCGAGGGCGGCATGGTCTCGACGGAGGACAAGCGATTCGCTGACTTGCTCCGGCTCCTGCGCAGTCATGGGTGGAGCAGGGATCTCGATGCTGAGAGTCACCAGGCTCTGATTCGTCGATACGAAATCGACGATTTTCATTCGCCCTTCGTGTTCTATGAACCCGGCTTCAATCTGCGATCCACGGATCTGAATGCCTTCATCGGCCTTGGCCAATTGGACAAACTTGACGCCATGACGGCGCAAAGACGGGCCAACCACGAGCGTTATGCCAGGCATTTGGCCGGCCGTTTCCGCAGTCAGCAACCGCCTGCGGGGGCCCGCGTGGCCAGCATTCACTATGGTCTCCTGGCCGATCACACAGAGCAACGAAAACGCATCGTCTCGGCTCTAATCGCTCACGGCGTGGAAACCCGCCTCTTCTCCGCTGGCAATCTCGGCCTGCATCCGTTCTGGATCAATCGCTATGGAAAAGCAAGTTTTCCCATGGCCGACCGCATCCATCACTGTGGTTTCTTCCTGCCGAATCACCATTCGCTGGATCCGGTCGATGTGGACCGCATCGCGAACATCGTGCTGGAGGCGGCATGACCGACCTGATGGTCACTGGCGGCAGCGGACTCCTAGGCTCGGCCGTTCGCCGGCTGTTTCCGTTGGCGACGTTTATCTCCAGACACGAGGCTGACTTGCGCGATCGGACCGAGGTAACGGCCCTGTTCAGACGTGTCCGACCCCGTCGGGTCCTTCATTTGGCTGCCTGGGTGGGAGGGGTCCACGCCAATTGCGAGCGGAATGCCGACTTTTTCATAGACAATGTGCTCATCAACACCAATGTACTCGCGGCTGCCTATCAAGAGGGTGTGGAGCGACTGATCGGCGTGCTCTCGTCCTGTGCATTCCCCGTAAGTGACCGTGTCGTAACTGAATCGGATCTTCATACCGGATCGCCCTTTTCGGGCAATCTCGGCTATGGGTACGCCAAGCGGATGCTCGACGTCCAGGTCCACCTGATGGCCCAGCAGTATGGATGGTCATGCAGCACGATCACGCCGGTCACGATGTACGGACCAGGCGACAATTGTGATCCGCGCAGGAGTCACGTTGTGGCTGCGCTGATCCAGCGATGCTGGCAGGCTCAGCAGGAAGGGGAGCCGTTCGTGGTCTGGGGGAGCGGAGAAGCCGTTCGGCAATTTGTCTTTGTCGATGATGTGGCGCGGGTGCTCGGAATGCTCCTGAAATCCTCTGGCGGTCCGGATTCTGTCATCGTGGCTCCTGATCGTGGGATCACCATTCGCCGGCTCGCGGAGCTCATCGCGGGAAAGATGGGCTATCACGGGCCGATCCTTTTCGACCATGGCAAACCAGAAGGTGTTCGCGTCAGGAGGCTTCGAAGCGCCCGGTTTTCAGACTACTTTCCGGATTTTGCGTTCACGAGCCTGGAAGAAGGGCTGCAAAAAACGATCGCGTGGTTTCTGGGACAGCGAGCCACACGGGAGACCACCGACAGGCAACAGGTGTGCCAGTGATGAAAGACGGGCGGCGAGTGTTCATCACGGGTGGGGCTGGCTACATCGGATCAGTGTTGACACGCGCGCTGCTCGCCAGAGGATTTCGCGTTACGGTCCTCGATAATTTTCTTTATCGCCAAACCAGTCTCCTGGAGTGTTGCCACAAAGAAGGGCTGGAGATTATCCGCGGGGACTGCCGCGACGAACGGATTCTCAACGATTTGTTGCCTCGAATGGATCTCTTGATTCCCTTGGCCGCCCTGGTGGGTGCGCCAGCGTGCGACCGTGATCGTGTCGGAGCGCTCACCACGAATCTTGAGGCGATTCGTCTCCTATGCAAATTGTCCTCTCCGCAGCAATGGCTTCTGTTCCCGACCACGAACAGCGGATACGGCATTGGGCAGCCGGGCGTTCTGTGCACGGAACAGTCCCCGCTCCGGCCGATCAGCCTGTACGGCGAGACGAAAGTGCAAGCCGAGCAAGTGGTGCTGGACCGGGGTAATGCGGTCGCGCTGCGTCTCGCCACGGTGTTTGGACCATCGCCACGCATGAGAGTTGACCTATTGGTCAACGACTTTGTCTGGCACGCGGTCCACGATCGGGCTGTCGTGATCTTTGAAGGGCATGCCAAACGCAACTACATACACGTGCGCGATGTTGCGCGGGCATTCCTGCACGTCATCGATCAGTTCGACGCGGTGAAAAATCAACCGTACAACGTCGGGCTAGACGACGCCAATCTGTCGAAACTTGAGCTGTGCCGGGTTATTCAGCGGGTGTTGCCTGAATTCGTCTTCTTCGAGGCGCCGATCGGGCGTGATCCCGATCAACGCGATTACACCGTTTCCAGTGCGCGGTTTCGTGCTACGGGGTATCGGCCGGTCTGGAGCCTCGAGGAGGGAATCGAAGAGCTGATCAAGGCGTATACGATCATGGGGTCCATGCGTTATGGCAATACCTGATATTCAGGTTCATGACATACCAGCGGTCATACTGGCCGGCGGCCAAGGGGTGCGTTTACGTTCCTGCGTGACCGATCGGCCCAAGCCAATGGCGCTGGTCGCTGGCCGGCCTTTTCTCGAATGGCTGCTGCTCAGGCTGCGACGGTGGGGTGTCCGGGAAGTGGTTCTCTGCGTCGGGTACGGGGCTCACCAGATCCGGCGTTACTTCAGCGACGGAACCTGGCTGGACATGGAGATCCGATATGCTCAGGAAGAGAGTCCTCTCGGAACGGCAGGCGCGCTTCGGTTGGCGTTGCCTTTTCTTGATTCAGATCCAGTTCTCGTTCTCAACGGCGACTCATACTGTGACGCACCGCTCGATCACTTTCTTGCCTCTCATTGCCAACGAGGAGCGGATGGGTCACTGCTTCTCGTGAAGGTTCCGGATCCGCTCCGGTATGGCACCGTCGGTCTGAATAGCGAAGGTCGCATTATGACCTTCCATGAAAAGGCTGCCCCTCCTGTCGGCGCATGGATCAACGCCGGGCAGTATCTGTTCGCGCGAGAGCTAGTGGCTACCATCCCTGCGGGAGTACCCCTCTCGCTGGAACACGAAATCATCCCTCGGTGGCTCGCGCGGCGACTGGTCGGTTTCTCGGGGCATTGGCCCTTCTTGGATATTGGGACGCCGGAGTCTTATCGTCAAGCCGACGCTTTTTTTCAATCGGCTTGTCTGGCAGATGTCCGGCCTGCACGCATGGCAGGGGGATCTCCATGATTATCAGTCGAACTCCGTTTCGCATCTCCTTCTTCGGCGGCGGAACGGATTATCCCTCATGGTTCCGAACTCACGGTGGGGCTGTTCTGGGAGCCGCCATCGACAAGTATTGCTACCTGACGTGCCGATACCTCCCGCCGTTCTTCGAACATCGGTTCCGCATTGTGTACTCCAAGATTGAGGATCGTGTCGCGGTCGCCGATATCGAGCATCCCGCCGTCAGGACGGTCCTTCAGTTTCTCGGGGTGACCCGCGGGGTGGAGATCCATCACGATGGCGATCTGCCGGCACGCAGCGGCATGGGGTCGAGTTCGGCGTTCACGGTGGGCCTTCTGCATGTCCTTCATGCGCTCAAGGGGCAGATGGTGAGTCGCCAGCAACTGGCTGAGGAAGCCATCCATGTCGAACAGGGTCTCCTGCGTGAAACGGTGGGCTGCCAAGATCAAATCCTGGCTGCGTACGGTGGATTGAACCATATCAGTTTTCTCCAAAACGGGACGTTCTCGGTCCGCCCAGTCCCTCTCTCAGCTTCCCGGGTCCAGGAACTCAACGAGCACTTGATGCTCTTCTACACCGGGATTCAACGAACGGCGTCCCAGGTGGCCGACAGCTATGTCAGCCATCTCGAGGAACGACGGCGACATCTTCGCATCATCAAGGATCTTGTGGACGAAGGCCTATCGGTGCTGTCGAGCGGAGGAAGTCTCGTCGCCTTCGGCGAGTTGCTGCACGAGGCCTGGGAAGCGAAACGCAGCCTCAGCCACATGGTCTCGAACGACTATGTCGATGAACTTTATGCCGCAGCGCGCTCCGCTGGCGCTATTGGAGGCAAACTGACCGGGGCTGGCGGTGGCGGGTTTCTCTTGCTCTTCGTGACACCGGACGCCCGGACGTCCGTGCGGAACCGGCTTAATCGTCTCATTCATGTACCGATGAGCGTGGCCAGTACAGGGAGCCAAATTGTGTTTTTTGATCGAGAGCACGAGTATGCGGAGGAACATGCCGCCAGGGATCGGCAACTGTCGGATGCTTGTCGCCCGCTGAGTACGTGTCTCGGCCCATCGTAATCTGAGCGTGAGCCGGACCGGTGACCAGCAACACCCGCCGGTGGGTGGGCCGCCGCCACCCCCCGGACTCGCATGCGAACAGGGCGCCGGTTCGAGGCTTTCAGAAAACAGACTGATACGCGGAGGTCTTGCCGGAGATCCGGTGTGAAAAAAGCGCCATCAACCATTATGGAAGGACGAACGTCAGCGAAGACGGTGGAGCGAGAGCACAGTGCCACGCTTGGGCAAGTCCCCGGACTTGCCCAAGCCAGCCCCACGGCTCGCACGCTCGCGATGTTTCGGCAAACCTGCCTCAATCGTTGGTTTGAACTCGAAGCGGCCCGGGTCTACGACACGGGTGTTATCAAGATGCCGATCTATCTCTCGCTCGGACAGGAACACATCCCGGCGGCGATTTCGGCAGTGACGCGCGACTGGTTGATCTTCGGACAACATCGAGTGCACTCGTACTATCTATCCTTTGGCGGCGACATGGAGGCGCTTATCGATGAACTCCTCCATCGGTCGACCGGGTGCAGCGGTGGAATGGGGGGATCCGCCTCCTTGCACGGGGCGACCATCGGGCTGTACGGGCATAGCGGTCTCATTGGGGATCAGGTACCCATCGCGGTTGGTGCAGCGCTGGCATCGGGCCGGCCGACCCTGGCGGTCTTCGGAGACGCCGCGGCCGAGGAAGACTATGTCTATGGGGCCATGGGCTTCGCTGCGACCAAGCAACTCCCTGTGCTGTTCATCTGTGAAGACAACAACCTGTCCATTCTGACACCGGTATCTGTCCGTCGCTCTTGGAGCATTGTCGAGGTCGCGAACGCCTTGGGCCTGGTGGCCAGTGACATCACCGACGATCCGTGGCTCATCGCCCACCAGGTCCAGGAACTGCGGTCTCACCTTCCGGCGTTCCTGAACATCCGGACCTGCCGCCACCGATGGCATGCTGGAACAGGGGTTGATGGGGTTCCCGCCTGGAATCGGTTTGACTGGTTCAAGGAAGAAGTGCGGAAGCTTGGCCTCGCAGACGAGGCTGCAGTCATTGAGGAGGAGACCCGCAGACGAGTCGAGGCCGCATGGCGAGCACGGTTGCTGACACCATAAGAACCATCACGCGCGAGCATCTGACCAAGCACAATGGCCTGCTGTTCGGCCAATGTGTGACCGCGGTCGGCTGGATTGGCGGAACCGTCCCGGAGTTGTCAGAGGAGAAGGGTATCGTCGAACTCTCCATCGCCGATGTGGCGAACGCCGGCATCGCCGTTGGGGCCGCTCTCATGGGGCGGCGACCGATTTATGTGATCCGCTATCAGGGGTTCATGTGGTACAACGCGGCGCCTTTGCTCAATTACGCGGCCAAATCCAAAGACATGTGGAAGATTCCCTGTCCGCTGTTCGTGAGGGCCATTGCGATGGAAGGTGGCATCGGGCCTTCATCAACGGGCTGCCATCACGGGATGGTGATCCGCATGCCTGGCATGCCTGTGGTTGCCCCGATGACTCCAAAGGAATGGCAGGCCGCCTGGGAGTGGTTTCTGGCCCACGACAATCCTCTCTATGTCAGCGAGCATCGCCGGAGCTTTCCAATCCATGAAGAACTGGCCCATCGGCTGAACGAGCGGGCAGATATCACCATCCTTGCGATTAGCGCTGCTCGTCTGAACGCGCTTGAGGCGGTAGATCTGCTGGCCCGCGACGGGATCGTTTGCGATCTCGTTCATGTGGTGTGGCTCAAACCGTTCACGGTGACCGACATCATGTTGGAATCGCTCGCGCGGACGCGCGTGGGACTGGTCGTCGATTCCGATTTCGCCATCGCCGGAGCTGCGCGGTCCATAGCCTACGAACTGATGTGGCGCGCCAAGGTGCCTGTTTACGCAATGGGGTTGGACGACCGGACAGCCGGATTTGCGCCTCAGCTCGACAATGTCACCCCCACCGGTCCTCGGATCGCGGAGACCGTTCGGCAACTCCTCGACACGAAAGCGCATTGTCAGCTTTCATGCGAAACTCCCCCCTGAGTTTTCATCTGAAATTCCTCCCTCTCTGGGCACAGGGAGGGAATCACGATGGAGGAACGAGCCCTCAGTCCAGTAAGTTCCCCGCCGAGTCCAACC